>DAOMOV010000231.1:0-3287 GCA_035444505.1 Terrimesophilobacter sp. | reverse complement strand
GGTGGGCCCTACCGGGATCGAACCGATGACATCCACGGTGTAAACGTGGCGCTCTACCAGCTGAGCTAAAGGCCCGCAACTCGTGTGAGAAGCACCCACCATGGTACGGCACCCGCGCGTCAGCGGTTCGCCGCCCACCAAACTAGACTCAGAACCGCGGTCGACGCCGCCGCGGTCTCACCCCGACCGAGAGCACGTCGTCAGCGACAAACTCCCACTAGGAAAGAGGTCAGCGTGTCGGTCAACGATCAGGATCCGTACTCGATGAGCCACATCGACGAGGACCCCGAGGAAACCGCCGAGTGGCAGGAGTCGCTGCGACAGGTCGCCTCCATCAAAGGCCGCGAGCGCGCCCGCGAGATCATGTTGAGCCTGCTCAAGCAGTCCAAGGACTTGCAGCTCGGCGTGCCCATGGTCCCCACGACCGACTATCTCAATACCATCGCGCCCGAGAACGAGCCCGAGTTCCCCGGTGACGAGGAGATCGAGCGCCGCTACCGCCGCTGGATCCGCTGGAACGCCGCCGTCACCGTGCACCGCGCGCAGAGTCCCGAGATCTCCGCCGGCGGACACATCTCCACCTACGCATCCTCAGCATCGCTCTACGAGGTCGGACACAACCACTTCTTCCGCGGCAAAGACCACCCCGCCGGCGCCGACCAGATCTACTACCAGGGGCACGCCTCCCCGGGCATGTACGCGCGCGCCTTCCTCGAAGGGCGCCTCAGCGAAAACGATCTCGACGGATTCCGACAAGAAAAATCGCACCGCCACGGCCTCCCCTCCTACCCGCACCCCCGCCTCAAGCCCGAGTTCTGGGAATTCCCCACCGTGTCGATGGGCCTCGGCCCGCTCAACGCCATCTGGCAGGCCGAAACCAACCGCTACCTCGAGAACCGCGGCATCAAAGACACCAGCGGAAGCCACGTGTGGGCGTTCCTCGGCGACGGCGAGATGGACGAAGTCGAGAGCCGCGGTGCGCTTCAGTGGGCCGCCAACCACAAGCTCGACAACCTCACCTTCGTCGTCAACTGCAACCTGCAGCGCCTCGACGGGCCCGTGCGCGGCAACGGCAAGATCATTCAAGAACTCGAGAGCTTCTTCCGCGGTGCCGGCTGGAACGTCATCAAAGTCGTCTGGGGCCGCGAATGGGACACACTGCTGAGCCACGACCACGATGGCGCGCTCGTCAACCTCATGAACGTCACACCGGATGGCGACTACCAGACCTACAAGGCCGAGAGCGGCGCCTACGTTCGTGAGAACTTCTTCGGTCGCGATCCCCGCACCCTCGAACTCGTCAAGGACTACAGCGACGAAGACCTGTGGAACCTCAAACGAGGCGGGCACGACTACCAGAAGGTGTACTCCGCGTTCAAAGCCGCCGTGGACCACAAGGGCAAGCCCACCGTCATCCTCGCCAAGACGGTCAAGGGCTACGGCCTCGGCACCGCATTCGAGGGCCGCAACGCGACCCACCAGATGAAGAAGCTCACACTCGACGGACTCAAAATGTTCCGCGACGCCATGCGCATTCCCATCACCGACGCGCAACTCGAGGCCGACCCGTACCGGCCCCCCTTCTACCACCCAGGCGAGAACGACGAGGCGATCCAGTACCTGCAGGAGCGCCGCCGCGAACTCGGCGGCTACGTGCCCGAGCGTCGCACCAGGTACACGCAGCTCTCCCTGCCCGACGAGTCGGAGTTCGCGGTCGCCAAGCGGGACACCGGCAAACAGCTCGTCGCCACCACCATGGTGTTCGCGCGCCTCCTCAAAGACCTCTTCAAGTCGAAGGACTTCGGCCACCGCATCGTGCCGATCATCCCCGACGAGGCGCGCACGTTCGGCATGGACGCCTACTTCCCCACGGCGAAGATCTACAACCCCAACGGGATGAACTACACGTCCGTCGACCGCGAACTGCTGCTCGCCTACAAGGAGAGCACCCAGGGTCAGATCCTGCACGTGGGCATCAACGAAGCCGGAGCGGTCGCCGCGTTCACCGCCGTCGGAAGCTCCTACGCCACCCACGGTGAACCGCTCATCCCCGTCTACATCTTCTACTCCATGTTCGGGTTCCAGCGCACCGGCGACGGCATCTGGGCTGCCGGCGACCAGATGACGCGCGGGTTCCTCATCGGCGCCACCGCCGGCAGGACCACCCTCACCGGGGAGGGCCTGCAGCACGCCGACGGCCACTCACCACTGCTCGCCTCCACCCATCCCGCCGTGGTCTCATACGACCCCGCCTACGGGTACGAGCTCGGCCACATCGTGCGCTCCGGGCTTGAGCGAATGTACGGCGGCCAGCACCCGCACCCGGACGTCATGTACTACCTCACCGTGTACAACGAGCCCATGCACCAGCCCGCCGAGCCCGAGAACGTCGACATCGAAGGGCTCCTGCACGGAATCCACCTCGTCGCCCCCGCAGCATCTGGGGGAACCAAGGCGCAACTGCTCGCATCCGGTGTCGCCCTGCAGTGGGCGCTCGAAGCGCAAGATCTGCTCGCACAAGACTGGAACGTCGCCGCGGATGTCTGGAGCGTCACCTCCTGGACGGAGCTGCGCCGCGACGGCCTCGAAGCGCAAGAGCACAACCTGCTCTACCCGCGCGAAGCACCCCGAACCGCGTACCTCACCCAGAAGCTCTCGGGTGCCGAAGGACCCTTCGTTGGCGTCAGTGATTTCATGCACGCCGTGCCCGACCAGATCCGGCCCTTCGTGCCCGGCGAGTACACGACCCTCGGCGCCGACGACTACGGGTTCTCCGACACCCGCGCCGCCGCACGCCGCTACTTCAAAATAGACGGACCCTCCATCGCCGTCCGTACACTCGCAAGCCTCGCCGCACAGGGCAAGGTTGACCCGTCGAGCGTGCAGGCCGCCATCGACAAGTACCGACTGCACGACGTCACCGCCGGCACCTCCGGTACCGCCGGTGGAGACTCCTGACCGCGCCAAGCACCAGTGAACCGATGACGACAGCTCCCACCAAGCAGCAGACCCTCACCTGGCTCAAGACTGTCTCCGGTGAGCTCGCCACCGCGACACTCAAACGCCTCGACGACACGCTCCCGTGGTACCGGGAGATGCCGCCGGGTCGACGCTCCGCCGTCGGCCTCGTTGCTCAAGCGGGAATCACCTCGTTCATCCAGTGGTACGACGACCCCGCGTCCACACCCTGGATCGCCGCGGATGTCTTCGGCGTCGCCCCGAGAGAGCTGCTGCGCTCCGTGAGCCTCACCCAGACCCTGCAACTCATCAAGGCCACCGTCGAAGTC
>DAOMOV010000230.1:0-3306 GCA_035444505.1 Terrimesophilobacter sp. | reverse complement strand
GGTTTTTGATGACATGCTTCGCCTCACGCAGCGTGTTACTCTCGGGCCACTCGGGCCGGGGTCTCGGCCCGGTCGAAGTGCCCTGCCGACCCGGAAGGCCAATGATGACCGTCCGCTTCACTGTGCGAGCGCGCCGTGATTAGGCGCTCACCGCTCGTTGCGACCCTGTCCATCGCGGGGCTCCTTGCGATGACGCTGAGCGGATGCGTGCCGCCAGCACCCGAGACTCTGCCCGACACGACGGAGACTCCCGTGGTCGACGACGGGGCACCCCGGGCGGAGGACGGCTACGACGTCGACGAGCTGACCTGGTTCTCGTGGGAACCGCCCGACCCGAGCATCCGCGATTTCACCGACCAGATCGAGATCATCAGCGCTGAGGACCTCGAGACCGAACCCGACGATCTCGAAGCCGACGACGGTGTGGGGCTGCCCGAGTTGGACATCGGCGAAGGCCCCGACCTGAACATCGCCCTCGACGGAAACGGACCCGGCCAGTGGGCACCACCGACCCCCATCTGCGAGATGTTCAGCACTGAGGTGTGGCGTGAGTGGACGGGCGACCCCGACGCCTACAGCGTCGTGCTCAACCCCGGCGAGGACTGCGCCTACTTCACCGCCGCCGACCTGCACCGGATGTCGGTGACCCTGGAGATCGGCGGGCCCGGCTACGTCGCCGTCGGCGACGGCTGGGAGGAGACCATCATCTGGGACTTCATCCCCGCTTTCTGGAAGAAAGCCGACCCGAAGCCGTTCGAGGCGAGACTGTTCGCATCCACCCCCGGGATCATGATCATCGTGGTGCTGTCCTCCCGTGACCCAGGCCTGGACTGGCCCGACCTCAAAGCGTTCCAGGAGCGCGTGGCGACCGACATGTGGGGGAACCTGTCATGAGAAGAAAGCTCGTGCGCACCATGACGGTCGCGATCCTCGGCGCGGCGCTCGTGGCGACCGCCTCAATACCCTCCGCAGCGATCGACATCCCCTGGGACCAGTGGCGCCCCGTGTGGCCCGGCAACGCAGATGTGAGGGTTTGGAAGGGCAAGGACAACCCGGGGCCAAAGGTGATCCCCAGCAAATACAACCACGGATGCACGGTGACCCTGGGGCGGTACACGGTGAGGGAGTTCGGGGTGAGTGGGGTCTCTCGGTTCAAGTTCCGGTACGAACTCCGCGGGTACTACGACGAGGGGTACCTATTCCTGCCGACCCACGCGAACACGCAGTGGTTCTACTCGAAAGCGTTCTCCGATGACGAACGCAGCTTCTGGGTGCCCATGTATCTGCCCGCCGGCCACCTCAACATGATCCCGACCAACGGCTCCACCTACAAGCTGTGGCTCCGCGTCGTGGGGATGCGTTCAGGCATGGCGGATGTGCGCAAAAACATCGAGGTTGGCCCCGTGAGCTGCACCTACGAGAACTCGAACAACAGCGGAGTGGGGCAGTGGCCAGGCGGTGGCGGACGACCCTACTCCTGACCGACGTGACCGACGTGGTCGATATGGTCGACGCGGTCAGTCCCGCTGGTAGACGTCGGGGATGCCGTCACCGTCAGCATCCACCGCCTCCAGAAGGGCCAGCTTGCGGTAGTGGCGCGAGCGCGTGACCAGCAGCACCGATGCGAGTGCCGCTGCCACCACCGAGGCGACAAGGATGCCAAGCTTCGCGTGGTCGAAGTGCGGGTCTGTGACGTTGAAGCTCAGCTCTGCCACCAGCAGCGACACCGTGAAGCCCACACCAGCCAGCATTCCCACGCCCACGAGGTCCACCCACTTCACGGACGGGTCCAGGCTGATGCCGCGCGCCCGGGTCACCAGCCAGGTGGTGAGCGTGATCCCGATCGGTTTGCCCACCACCAGCCCCACGACGATGCCGACCGTGACCGGGTCGGTGAGGGCATCCACGAACCCGTCGACTCCGCCGATCGCGACACCCGCCGAGAAGAACGCGAACACCGGTATCGCCACCCCCGCCGACAGTGGACGGAACCGGTGCTCGAACACTTCCGCCAGCCCGGGGGACTCGGCCTCCAGTCGGTCACGCTTACGACGCAGCACCGGGATCGTGAACCCCAGCAGCACGCCCGCAATGGTCGCGTGAATTCCGGATGCGTGGAAGAAGCCCCACGCCACAATGCCCAGCGGCAGCAGGATCAGCCACGCTGCCGCCGGCCGCAGTCTGAAGAAGCGCCGATAGAGCTGCGCGATCACCGCGTACACGGCGATCACCAGCAGCGCGATCAGCAGGGGCGCGACGTTGATGTCGTCCGTATAGAACACCGTGATGATGCCGATGGCGATGAAGTCATCCACCACAGCGAGAGTCAACAGGAACAGTCGCAGCGCGCTCGGCAGGTGTGATCCGACGACCGCGAGCACGGCCACCGCGAACGCGATATCCGTGGCCGTCGGAATCGCCCACCCTCGCACCAACTCGGGCCACTGGAACACCACCAGCGTGTAGAACAGTGCCGGCGTCACAACCCCTCCGAAGGCGGCCACCACCGGCACGATCGCGGTGCCGAGGCGGCGCAGGTTGCCCGCCACGATCTCCCGCTTCAGCTCCAGCCCCACCAGAAAGAAGAAGATCGCCAACAGTCCGTCCGACGCCCACTGACCAACGCTCAGGCGCAGGCCGAGAGCCTCGACTCCCACTTCGAGGTCCCGCAACCAGAAGTAGGCTCCCGACCAGGGCGAGTTCGCCCACAGGATGGCGACCGCCGCAGCCACCACCAGAATGCGACCCCCCACCGACTCGGAGCGCAACAGCGCCCCGATCCGCTGCGCCTCCGCGTAGCTGCCGCGCCACGGGAAGCGGGTGCTCGTGAGCGGGCGGTCAGGATCGGTGGTGTTGCCGGTGTCGTTCACTGGGGCTCCTCGGGCGTCGACGATCAGATCGTCGACCAGACTTCCCGACACACCGAGACCAGCCTAGTGAGCCGGCCGCCGACACGCATTCGTCACGATCGCGTATCGTCCGCCCCGAAATGCTTCGAAAACACCGAGTCGTGTTGCGCGGGCATCCGCTACGCCCCTAGGCTTGCACAGCGCCAATTCGACGAAAGGAGTCCGAGCGTGATTTACACCACCATCGCGGCAGCAAGCCGCGGCAACGCCGGCCTCGTCGGCGCCCTCACCGCCTAGTCGGGCAGCACACCGCCGCCCGTTCTGACGGTGGCGGCGCTCACGATGCCAACCAGGTTCGACACGCTTCAGCGTGCGCCTGAGCCACCATTTCGCATCATCAAAACCTGTGAGGTAAAACCATGAATACTGTTCTGCCTGCCGTGGAACACCGACAACC
>DAOMOV010000229.1:0-3445 GCA_035444505.1 Terrimesophilobacter sp. | reverse complement strand
GCCCCGCCTTCGCCGAGGGCGGCACCATCACCGCCGGCAACTCCTCCCCCATCAGTGACGGCGCCGCCGCCGTCATCCTCGTCAGTCGCGACTACGCCGAAGCGCACGGGCTCGACTACCTGGCCGTGCTCGGCGAGCCCGGGCAAGTGGCCGGACCCGACAACTCACTCCACTCCCAGCCCGCCAATGCCATCACCTCCGCGCTCGAGCGCGCCGGGTGGAAGACCGCCGACCTCGACGTCATCGAGATCAACGAAGCCTTCGCCGCCGTCTCACTCCACTCCTCCCGCGCCCTCGGCGTCAGCCTCGACATCGTCAACATCCACGGCGGCGCCATCGCCGTCGGCCACCCCATCGGCGCCTCCGGTGCGCGCCTCGCCCTCACCGCCGCCTACGAGCTCAAGCGACGCGGCGGCGGTCGTGCCGCGGTGGCGCTGTGCGGAGGTGGTGGACAGGGCGAAGCCCTGCTGCTCTCGTTGTAACCGACGGCGGAGACCGCCGTCGGCGCTGGCGTCGCCGCAAAGGCCAGAAATGGCCTTTGCTTTGTGCTCCAGCGCGCAGGCGAAGCCCTGCTGCTCTCGTTGTAACTAGAGGATGCTGATCGGCTTCACGATGTCTGCGTAGATGAGCAGCAGGCTCATGGCGCCCAGCAGCACCACGACGGTGAGCGTCAGCGGGATGAGCTTCGCCGTGTCCACCGGGCCGGGATCGCGGCGCCCGAAGAGCTTCGCGAAGAAGCGGCGAATTCCTTCCCACAGCGCCCCCGCCACATGACCACCATCGAGCGGCATGAGCGGGATGAGGTTGAAGACGAGCAGCGCGATGTTCACCGAACCGATCAGGCCCAGCAGGTACGACACGCGGTCGGCGATGGGGATCGTGTTGATGCTCGTGATCTCCCCCGCGATTCGACCCACGCCCACAACGCTCAAGGGGCCGTTGGGGTCGCGCTCCTCCGGTCCGAACGCGGCGTTCGCGATGTCCACCATGCGCTGCGGCAGGTTCAGGATGATGTTTCCCACGGCGACCGTGTTGTCCCACACCGCAGGCAGCACCGCCGTGACCGGCTGCGGCACCGCCTCGTACGCTGCGGTGATGCCGATCATTCCGACGACGTGCGTGAGGGGCTCGCCCGCGGCATCCGTCACCAGCTCACCATCGTCGGTGAACTGAAACCGCTCCGTCGGGGCGGGCGTCAAGGTCAGGGGAAGTTCACGGCCGTCGCGCTCCACGATGATTGAGAGGGGCTCGCCCGCAGACTGCTGAATGAGGCGGGTGCTCGCCATCCACTCCGTGATCGCGACACCGTCCACGCTGAGGAGCCGGTCGCCCGGCAGCACGCCCGCCGCCGCACCGGGCGCGAGCGGGTCGCCTGGCAGGCACTCTGTGCGCTCACTCGTCGCAGGCAGCAGGCACTCGCTGACCGCGCCGATCGTCGTTGACGGCTGCTGCACCCCGAAACCGCACAGCACCACACCGAACAGCACGACCGCGATGACGAGGTTCATGAAGGGGCCGCCGAGCATGATCACGATGCGCTTGAGAATCGGAAGGTTGTAGAAGGTGCGGTGCTCCTCGCCCGTGACCACCGTCTGCTGGTTCGCGGCCCTGGCGTCCTCGATCATCGACTGGAAGAAGCCGGTGCTCGCCTCGCGCGGCTTGCCCCCTGGCCGCGCGGGCGGGTACATGCCCGACATGGCGACGTACCCGCCGAGCGGAATCGCCTTGACGCCGTACTCGGTCTCTCCCTTGCGCCTGGACCACAGCGTGGGCCCGAACCCGATCATGTACTGCGAGACGCGCACCCCGAAGAGCTTCGCTGGCAGGAGGTGACCCACCTCGTGAAGGGCGATCGAGATGACGAGCCCGAGGGCGACGACGGCGATGCCGACGACGTAGAGCAGAACGGTTTCCACCAGCACAGGATAGTCGTCGCCGACAGTGACGGTGCTGTGTCAGCGGGCGGTGATGAGGGCCTCGGCCTCGGTGCGCGCCCACGCCTCTGCGGCGAGCACACCCTCGAGGGTGGTGTCGCCGGGTTCGTGCCGGTCGACGACGTCGCGCACGGTCTCGACGATGTCGAGGAAGCCGATGCGCCCGTCGTGGAAAGCGTCGACGGCGTGCTCGTTCGCGGCGTTGAACACTCCTGGGTAGGTGCCTCCGGCGCGGCCCACCTGTTTGGCGAGGTCGACGGCGGGGAAGGCATCGCTGTCGAGGGGTTCGAAGGTCCAGCTGTGGTGGGCGGTCCAGTCGAGGGGGGTGCCGACATCCGGTATCCGGTGGGGCCAGTCGAGGGCGAGAGAGATGGGGAGCCGCATGTCGGGCGGTGACGCCTGCGCGATCGTCGACCCATCGATGAACTCGACCATGGAGTGCACGATCGACTGGGGGTGCACGGTCACGTCGATGGAGTCGTAGGGCACGTCGAAGAGCAGGTGGGCCTCGATGACCTCGAGTCCCTTGTTGACGAGGGTGGCGGAGTTGGTCGAGATGACGCGGCCCATGCTCCAGGTCGGATGCGCGAGCGCCTCGGCGGGGATCACCTCGCGCAGCGACTCACGGCTTCGGCCGCGGAAGGGCCCGCCGGATGCGGTGAGCACCAGGCGGCGGACCTCGCCATGGGTGCCGGACCTCAGGGCTTGCGCGAGTGCTGAGTGCTCGGAGTCGACGGGAACGAGCTGGCCGGGCGCCGCACGCTCACGCACGAGGTCTCCGCCGACGATGAGGCTCTCTTTGTTGGCGAGGGCGAGGGTGGAGCCGACCTCGAGCGCGGCGAGGGTGGGGCCAAGCCCAATCGACCCGGTGATGCCGTTGACGACGACGTCGGCACGCACGTCACGCACGAGACGTTCAGCCTCGGCCGCGCCGAGCGCGGTGTGCTCGACGCCGAAGGTGCGAGCCTGCTTCTCAAGCCCTGCCCGGTTCGAGCCGGCAGCGAGGCCGACGACGCGGAACCGTTCGGGGTGCTGGGCGGCCACCTCCAGGGTCTGCAGGCCGATCGAGCCCGTCGACCCAAGAACGATGACCGTGCGCATTACTGTTCGGGGCCGACCGCAAAGAGAATGTCGACGACAAAGACGAGAGTCTGCCCTGCGAGCTGGTGCTCGTTCTCGGCACCGGTCTTCGGTCCATACGCAAGCTCGGGAGGGATGACGGCGATCACTTGGGAGCCAACGGTCTCCCCTGCGATCGCATCGGCGAAGCCTGGAACAACTCCGCCCAGTGAGAAAGTCGCCGCTTGAGGGCGTGTCCAGCTCGAATCGAAGATTTCCTTGGTGTCCCAGCTCACGCCGACGTAGTGGACGAGCACGGTGGAGCCTTCGGCGACCACGTCTCCGTCACCGCGCTTGAGCACCGCGATCTGGAGTTCGCTGGGGGGCGCCTCGTCGGGGATGGTCACGACCGGTTCGCCCTCGGCGATGAGGGTGACCTGCGGCATTCCCTC
>DAOMOV010000228.1:0-3467 GCA_035444505.1 Terrimesophilobacter sp. | reverse complement strand
GTCGGCGTCTCGCTGCTGTCGATCGCCGCCATCTTCTTCCTCGTCTACGCCTTCGTCATGTTCGGGCTCGTCTGGCGCAGCCTCATCATCGCCGCCATCACCATCAGCGCCATCATCGCGGCCACCGCGCTGCGCCGCCGCAGCCTCACCGCCACCGCTGAAGGCATCGCCTGGTTCGCCGTCGTGCTCATCTACCTCGACGCGTGGGCGCTCAAAGCCAACAACATGTTCGGGCTCGGCAGCGTCGACAACCTCCTCTACTGGGGAATAGTGTTGCTGCTCACCGCCGTCGGCTTCATGTACTGGCACCGTCGCACCCTCCTACGAGCCCCGAACGTCGCCGCCTTCGCCGCACTCTCCCCCGGGCTCGGTCTGCTCGCCGCGGGCATCGCCAGCGACGCGGAACCACTGCGACAGTCGTTCATCGGCTTCACCGCCGCCGGTGTCGCCGGTGTCGCCCACGTCGCCACCCGCCACCGCCGGTTCGAGCGCGCCCTGCTGCTCATCCTGTCCCTGGGAGCCACCGTCACCGCGGCGTTCCTCGCCCCCGCCTCTGGACCCAGCGAGACCGGCAGCTACGGCTACGGCCCGATCATCGCCGCTGCCGTCGCCATCGTCGTGCTCGCCAGCCTCGTCCGCGCCCGCGGGCCCCGTTTCTTCACCACCTCCTTCGCCATCGTGGCGGGCGCGACTGCCGCATCCGCGATCACGTTGGGTGGGGTGCGCATCAGTGCCGGAGAGTTCTGGCTATTCGCCCCCCTCGTCAGCGCCGTCGCCGTCACCCTCCTCGGCGAGTACCTGTGGCGCGGCGCCACCACTCAGCCACTGCGCAGCGCGCTCGGCACCGCCAGCATTTCCGCTGCGATCGTCGCCGGCATCAGCGCCATCACGCCCATCGGAATGGCCGGACTCGGTGCCGCGTTCACCGCCGCTGACGCCGCCGCCCTCCCCTGGGACCTCGGCCCCACCAGCACCCTCAGCACCAGTTTGCCCATCGAGTACCCGTGGGCCCTCCTCGCCATCGTCGCCGCCGCGGCACTCGCGATCATCGCGGCCTTCCTCAACAAGACAATGACCATTTCCCTGCCCATCGCGATGTGGGCACTTGCGGTCGCCGCCGTCGGCGCCGTGCCCCTCCTCGAACGCCTCGACCTCATCGTCTCCGGCTGGCTCGCCCTCGCCGCGCTCGCCGTCATCGTGCTCTTCCTGCTGCGAGCCCGCACCACCGTGCGAACCCGGTATCGCATCATTCTCGCCGTACTCGCCGGAGCATCCGCCGCCCTCGCGTTCACGCTGAGCTGGGCCAACCACGACCTGTGGTGGATCACCACCCTCGTCATCATCGCCCTGCTGCTCTTCAGTCGGATGCTCGTGCGCACCTCCGCCGCGAAAGCCGCGCTCCTCGGGGTGGCCGCCGTACTCGCCCTCGCCACCTCCGGCTCCGTCGCAAGCCGCCTCACCATCGACAGCAACCCGGGCCTGTTCGGCGGGACCACCAACTTCGTCACCTTCACGGCCATCGCCGCCGTGCTGCTCCTCATCATCGCCGCCGTACCCCACGGCACCGGACTTGGCGCGCTTGATCGCCGGGTCACGTTCTGGATCTCCTTTGTCGGTGCCATCGTCGCCTTCGGAACACGCACACTCGCGCTCAGCGACGCGACGACCGAGGCGATCGTCGGGCTGCTCCTACCGGAATGGCTCACGAGCCTCGCCCTCGCCATCGCACTGCTCGCCGGCCTCGTGCTGTGGGTCTTCCTGCCCGCCAACCGGCCCCTGCGTGCCGAGCGCATCGCGGCATCCGTCGCCGCCACCCCAGCCCTGTACCTGGCCGTCACCGCGTTCACGCGCGCACTCGGCATGTCCGCCGAGTTCGACGCGATCGCCCCCATCAGCGCCGCCCTGCTCGGCGCCGCCGCATCCCTCACCGTGACGGTGCTTCGACCCTCCAGCGTGCCGCGCTGGGCGCGCGAAGTGGGCGTCGCCATCGTCGCCGTGCCTGCGCTTGTCGGTGCACTCCGCACCGACACCGGGCTCGCCTGGTTGGCCCTCGTGCTCGCCGGGGTCACCGCGCTGCTGCTCGCCATCGATCGCGACGGGCTCTTCACCTCCGCCTCACCGCGCCGCCACTACGGCTGGCTCGCCCTCGCCCTCGGCACCGCCGGACTCTGGTGGCGCCTCCGCGGCGACCAGGTCGACGCCCTCGAACCCTACGTGCTGCCGCTCAGCGTCGCCCTCATCATCATCGGACTGCTCATCGCCCGCGCATCCGACGCACGAACACGAACAGCGGATGCATCACCCGCCGCCGCCTCGACGCTCGACGCAATCGGGCTCTCCTCACCCGCGGCCCCCGCCGTTGCCCTCGCGGGTGCCCTCGACGCGCTCGTCCCCCTCGGCGTGAACGGCGCAACCGGAGTCATCGAGCGCCCCGTCATCGTCGCCGCCGTCTCGGCCCTGCTGCTTCTCGTCGGCAGCTTTGCCATCGCGGGGCCAGCCGTGCAGCGCTGGCTCGACGCAGCCGCCCTCGCTGGCGCGATCGGCCTCATCGTCACCACCGTCGGGCGGGCCTGGATGACGAACCACGCCGTCACCGTCGACGCCTGGGTCGGTGCGCTCTTCGTGGTGCTGCTCGTCGCCGCCTTTGGTCAGGCCAGGCGACGCACGGAGCATCCAGCCGTTGCCTCCTGGCGCCGTATCGCAGGGGTGAGCCTCGCCATCGTTGCGCTCACCGCGGTGCTGCTGCTCGAGCTGCCCCAGTTCGACCTGCGACTCGGCACCATCCGCGCTCTTGCTGTTCTCCTACTGTTCGCCCTCGTGCATCTCGTCGCCTTCATGCTCGACGCGAAGCCGCTCACACCCACAGTGGCCTGGGTGGCGATCGCCTACGCGGGCGTAGCGGGCGCCACGGGTGTCATGAGCAACGCCCTCGATCCGCTCGAGCTCGCGACCATCCCCATCGCCGCAGCACTTCTCACGACGGGCGCGAACCGTCTCGCCACTATGCCCACCGCGCGCAGCTGGCCATGGCTCGCACCCGGACTCATCGTGCTGCTCGTGCCCTCACTGCTCGCCACCGCAGACCCGTCGCCGTGGTGGCGCATCGTCGGCCTCGGCGTGGCTGCACTCGCCGTCTTCGTCATCGGAGCCGTCGCCCGCCTACAGGCGCCGTTCGTCATCGGCGGGGTGGTGGCGCTCTGGCACGGGATCGCGACCTTCCAACCGCAACTGCCCGCAGTGTTCGAGGTCGTGCCGTGGTGGCTATGGACCGGGGTTGGTGGCGTACTGCTCATCGTGCTCGCCGCCCGCTACGAGAAGCGCATCGCCAACCTCAAGAGCGTCGCCATGAAGTTCGCTGCGCTGCGGTAGCGGCCAACGCTCGCCTCAGCACTCGACGACGCTGACGGCGACCGCGAGGCCGCCCATCGCGGTCTCCTTGTACTTGGAGTGCATGTCCTCGCCGGTGG
>DAOMOV010000227.1:0-3475 GCA_035444505.1 Terrimesophilobacter sp. | reverse complement strand
CACCCCGACCTGGTGCAGACCGCCCGTGACCAGTTCGACGCGGTGCTTGCCGGTCGTCCGAACCAGCTCGATAGACAGCGCGACGACGTGCAGGTGACCGCCGCGCAGCTGCTCGATGTCTCGTCGACGAACGGGTCGATCACGCTCGCCGGTGTGCGGGAGAACGTGTCGATCGGCATCCGCTACATCGACTCCTGGCTGCGCGGCATCGGCGCGGCGGCGATCGACAACCTCATGGAGGATGCTGCGACCGCCGAGATCAGCCGCTCGCAGGTGTGGCAGTGGATCCATCAGGATGTCGTCACCGAGGAGGGCGTGCAGCTCACCCGCGAGGTGGTGGAGGGCATTCTGAGCGACTTGCTCGCGAGCCTGCCCCGCTTCGAGGGCGACCGGCTCGACGACGCGGCGGACGTGTTCCGCGAGGTCGCCCTGGGCGAGGAGTACCCGACGTTCCTCACCCTGAGCGCCTACTCGCGCTACCTCGTGGAGGAGCCGGTCGCGGCTCAGGCTGCGGCCTAATCGCACGCCATGTTCCAACCGTGCGCCGAGCGGAAAGTTTGAGAGCATGGGAGCGTGAATCTCATCTGGCGCAGCCTGTGGCGCATGTTCCTGCGGCGGCGAAAGCCGATCGGGCTGAGCCCGCTCGCGGTGTCGACGACGAGCTTTCGGGTGCTTCCCACCGATGTCGATGCGCTCGGGCACATGAACAACGGGCGGTTCCTGTCGATTGCCGACCTCGGCCGGTTCGAGCTGTTGCAGCAGGCCGGCCTCTACGGCCCGATGCGGATGCGCGGCTGGTACCCCGTGGTGGTGGCGTCGACGATCAGCTACCGCAAGTCGCTCGACCTGTGGCAGAAGTACGACATCGAGTCGCGCTTCGTCGGTATCGATGACCGTGCCGTGTACGTGGAGCAGCGATTCACGGTGGATGGCGAAATCTACGCGCAGATGGTGATCAGGGGCCGCTTTCTCAAGCAGAAGGGTGGGCTCGTGCCGATGGAGGAGCTCATCGAGTTCTTCGGTGTCGAGCGTGACGATGTGCGGATGCCCGAGTGGCTCGTTCGGTGGAGCCAGGACGTCGCGCTGCCTTCGACGAGAGATCCGGCGCCGAGCGTCTGGGAATAGTCCGGTCGCGGGAATATCCCACAGGTTCATGCGTTTGCCACTATAGATGCGTAATTGAACGCTCAAGTAATCTGGTAAACTGGATCTCGGTACCGCCCCTCTCGAGCGCGGCGGCGCCATCCCTGAACTTTGTGAAAGGTCACCCCGTGTCAAACCTCAATATCGGCATCATCGTCGGCACCACTCGCCCCGGTCGCAAGAGCATCCAGGTCGCCCAGTGGGTGAAAGACAACGCCACATCCGAGGGCGTCGACTTCGAACTCGTCGACATCGCCGACTACAATCTGCCGCTGCTCGACGAGCAGCCCGGGGGCCGCGAGAACGAGCACACCAGGGTCTGGTCCGCAAAGATCGATGAGTTCGACGGGTTCATCTTCGTCACCGGCGAGTACAACCACACCATCCCTGCCGCTCTCACCAACGCGATCGCCTACCTGAACCCAGAGTTCAACGACAAGGCCGCTGGCATCGTGAGCTACGGCTCCATGGGCGGTGTGCGAGCCAACGAGCACCTCCGCCAGGTGCTTGCTGAGCTTCAGGTCGCCGACGTGCGTCAGAATGTGATGCTGTCGCTCTTCACCGACTTCGAGAACTTCACGACCGTCAAGCCCGCCGAGGCGCACTATGCCGAGCTACAGACCCAGGTGGATCAGATCGTTCGCTGGTCGCGGGCGCTCAAGCCGCTGCGCGAGCAGGAGCAGGCTGCTGCCGCCTAGTCAGGCGGCACGGTGCGAATCAGGGGCCGACTTCCTCACGAGGGGCGTTGGCCCCTTTCGCGTCTCAGGTGCCGAGCTCGACGATGCTCAACGAGGCACTATGCGTCGTAAGGCCGGTGGATGAGCTTGGAGAGCACGATCTGGCTGCGTGTGCTCTCGACGTTGGGGGCGTTGCGCACGCGCTCGAGCGCGACTTCGAGGCCGGCGATGTCGCGGCTGCGCATGTGCACCATGGCGTCGGCGCTGCCGGTGACGGTTCCCGCGTCAACAACGTCAGGCACTGCGGTGAGGATGCGCCGCAGCTCGTCGGGCGAGACGGTGCCGCGGCAGAAGATCTCGACGTAGGCCTCGGTGGCCATGCCGTCGATGGCGGGGTCGACCTGGATGGTGAAGCTGCGGATGACCCTGTCGGCGACGAGTCGGTCGACGCGGCGCTTGACGGCCGATGCGGAGAGGCCGATCTGATCACCGATGTCTCCGTAGCTGGCCCGTGAGTTCTCGCGGAGTCGGTCGAGGATGCTGTGGTCGAGGTTGTCCATCCGACCACCTTACGGCGAATTATTGCGTTCTGGCACCGTCAACGCGCAATCACTGCGTCGTGGCACCGCCATTCGCTCAGTTCTTAGCGTCATAATGGCTACCGGACGAAAAGCCGCCACACCACAAGAACTCGAAGCACACGATGCAACCCGGTCGGCGAACCCTGGCGCCGCGCGGGTGATGGAGAAGCCCATGACCACGAAGACGGATTCAGCACCGACGCACCCCGCCCGCGTCGCCACCGAGCGCACGATCCTCATGTGCCGCCCCGACTTCTTCACGGTCGACTACCGCATCAACCCCTGGATGCACCCCGAGCAGCCCACCGACACCGCGCTCGCCGTGAGCCAGTGGCAAGTGCTGTACGACACGTACCGTGATCTGGGCTTCTCCATTCACCTCATCGACCCCATCGAGGGACTGCCCGACATGGTGTACGCAGCGAACGGTGGGTTCGTCGTCGACAACATCGCGTACGGGGCGAAGTTCCGCTACGACGAGCGCGTGCCCGAGGGCCCGGCCTATATGGACTGGTTTCGTGAGAACGGGTTCGAGGTTCGCGAGCCCGAACACACGAACGAGGGCGAGGGAGACTTTCTGCTCGTCGGCGATGTCATCCTCGGCGGTTACGGTTTCCGCAGCGATACGAGCAGCCACCGCGAGGTTGCCCGCATCTTCGACCGCGAGGTCGTGAGCTTCGAGCTCGTCAACCCCAGCTTCTACCACCTCGACACGGCGATCGCCGTGCTCGACCCTGTCCCGGCCGCCGACGGCACCCAGAACATCGCCTACCTGCCGAGCGCGTTCAGCGAGGAGGGTCGTGCGGAGCTGGAGCGCCGCTTCCCCGACGCGATCCTGGTGAGCGAGGAGGACGCATCCGTCCTCGGCCTCAATTCCTACTCAGACGGACTCAACGTCGTCATCGCGAGTCGTGCGAAGGGCTTCGAGGCGTCGCTGCGGGAGCGCGGCTACAACCCGATCGGCGTCGACCTTTCCGAGTTGCTGCGCGGCGGCGGCGGCGTGAAGTGCTGCACCCTCGAGTTGCGCCGCTAGTCCGAGCCAAGCAGTCGCGGGGGCATTTCTCCCCGCACCGG
>DAOMOV010000226.1:0-3504 GCA_035444505.1 Terrimesophilobacter sp. | reverse complement strand
AACTTCTCCAGCATGCCCCACACCGGAAAGTTGAAGGCGTTGATCTGCACCGCGACACCCGGCAGGCGCGTGTAGATGTGCTGACCCAGGAATGAGCCATCCTTCGACAGCACCTCGGCCGCACCGTCGACGACGATGTTCGAGTTCGGCAGCTCTCGCCTGCCCTTGGAACTGAACGTGAACAGCACTCCGATGCCGCCGTCGATGTCGATCATCGAATCCGTGCGGGTCGCACCGGTCTGCGCGCTCACCGCATACAGCTCCTCGCGGCGCTCACTGAGGAACTGCGCGAGCTGCTTCAGAATCAGCGCCCGCTCGTGGATCGTCAGCGCACCCAGCGAGCGCTGCCCCACCTCGCGCGCCCACTCGACAGCACCGGCCAGGTCGGCCCCGTCGGCACCGATGCGAGCGACCTCCGCGCCCGTGCTCGCGTCCAGCACCGCCACGGCGCCGTCCTTCGGCGCCCACCAGCTGCCCGCCAGGTAGCTCTGCACCACGCTCGTCACTTGTCGCTCCCCTTCATGCCGCTCGCGGCATCCGTCTCGTACTCGTAGAAGCCCTTGCCCGTCTTGCGGCCCAGGTGGCCCTCCGCGACGAGTGTGCGCAGCAGCGTGGGCGGCTCGAAGCGGTCGCCCAGGGTCGCGTGCAGGTACTCGGCGATCCCCAGCCGCACGTCGAGGCCAACCAGGTCGGTCAGCTTCAGCGGGCCCATCGGATGCCCATAGCCGAGCGCCATCGCCGCGTCGATGTCCTCGGCACTCGCCACGCCATCCTCGAGCATGCGTATCGCCTCGAGCGCGAGCGCAATGCCGAGGCGTGAGCTCGCGAAACCGGGGACGTCGCGCACCGTCACCGGTGTCTTGCCCAGGGCGCGAGTCCACTCGGCGGCACGCTCCACGAGCTCGGGCGCCGTGCGCTCTCCCACGACGATCTCCACCAGCCTTGACGCCGGAACCGGGTTGAAGAAGTGCAGGCCCGCAAACCGCTCAGGGCGCTGCAGGCTCTCAGCCAAGGTCGAAATCGAGATCGACGAGGTATTCGATGCGACCCAAGCGGCCGGGGCCACCGCCTGCTCGATGCGAGTCAGGGCGTCGAGCTTGAGCTCGAGCGACTCCGGCACAGCCTCGACGACGAGACCGCAGTCGGCGAACGCCGCGACGTCGGTGCCGAACCCGACCCGCGAGGTCAGCTCGGGCACGGCCAGCGTCGTCTTCTGCCGCTCCACGCTCGTCATGAACGCGGCGAGTACGCGTGCGCGCGCGAGCTTGAGCGATTCCTCGTCTCGCTCCACGACCGACACCTTCGACCCCGCGAGAGCGAAGGCGTGCGCGATGCCTGATCCCATTCGGCCACCGCCGAGCACACCGACACGTGCCGGAACCCCCACCGCTGAATCGTTCGCCACCGTCATCCTTTGTCCTTCTGCTTGGTCTGCTTGGTCTGCTTGCGTTCGAGGAACGCCGTCATCCGCTCACGCTTCGCCTCCGACTCGAACAGCACCGCCTGCTCCGCCAACTCAGCAGCAGGGTGATCGATACCAGGTGCGAGCATCCGCTTCGTCGCGGCGAGTGCCGCCGGGTCGCTCTTCAGGATGCGGTCGGCCAGGGCATCCGCCGCCGCCAAGAGTTCGCCGGGGTCGTGCACCGACACGACAAGCCCCGCCGCGAGCGCCTCGTCGGCATCGAGGATGCGGCCCGCCAGCAGCACCTGCTTCGCCAGTGTCTCCCCCACGAGCTGCGGCAGGCGCCACGTCGCCCCGGCGGCGGCGATGATGCCGAGCCCCACCTCGGGGTTGCCGAAGCGTGCCGTCGTGCTCGCGAGTCGGAAGTCGGCTGCGTAGGCGAGCTCAGCGCCGCCCCCGAGCGCGAACCCGTCGACCGCGGCTATCACGGGCATCGGCAGTGCGGCGATGCGGTCGAAAGCGCGCGTGTTGATGCCCTTGAGCGCATCGTCACGACCCCGCACCAGCAGTTGCGCGATGTCTGCCCCGGATGCGAAGGTGCCGCCCTCACCCGAGATGATGAGCACCCGCGGCGACGACTCCAACGATTCGCACACCGCGTGCAGCTCATCGACGGTCTGCTGGTCGATCGCGTTGCGCACCTCGGGCCGGTTGAGCACCACGTGCACGCGGTCAGCGCGCTCCTGAACCCTCAGGGATGTCTGCGCCATGCTCCGCCTTCGCTGGTCGTGTCAACAGCACACACGGCCAACCGACTGACCGTTCGTTCTGTCAAGAATGACACGGTCACGGGCACCGGTCAACCGAGCCCACGCCGCAACCATTGCGTTCTCTGAGCCGCACCCACCGCATCCCGCATCAATGACGCCGTTTGTTTCGCATGACGGCGTATTCTCCGCGTCATGTGAAACAAACGGCGTCATGGGATCGCATTACGAGGTGACGACGACCGGCCCGCCGACCGGGGCATCCGGCATCTCAGCGGCGAGACGGTGCGCCTCTTCCAGCAGGGTCGCCACGATGTCCGCCTCGGGCACCGTCTTGATGACCTCACCCTTGACGAAGATCTGCCCCTTGCCGTTGCCCGAGGCCACGCCCAGGTCGGCCTCACGCGCCTCGCCCGGGCCGTTCACCACGCAGCCCATCACCGCCACGCGCAGCGGCACCGTGAGCCCCTCGAGACCCGCGGTGACCTCGTCGGCAAGGGTGTAGACATCCACCTGCGCACGACCACAGCTCGGGCAGGAGACGATCTCCAGCTTGCGCTCGCGCAGGTTCAACGACTCGAGAATCTTCAGGCCGACCTTGACCTCCTCCACAGGAGGCGCCGACAGCGACACCCGAATGGTGTCGCCGATGCCCTCCGACAGCAGGATGCCGAACGCCGTCGCGCTCTTGATCGTGCCCTGGAACGCCGGACCCGCCTCCGTCACACCCAGGTGCAGCGGCCAGTCGCCCTGCTCGGCGAGCAGCCGATACGCCTTGACCATCACGATCGGGTCGGAGTGCTTCACCGAGATCTTGAAATCATGGAAGTCGTGCTCCTCGAACAGGCTCGCCTCCCACACCGCGCTCTCCACGAGCGCCTCCGGGGTCGCCTTGCCGTGCTTCTGCAGCAGGCTCGGCTCGAGCGAGCCTGCGTTGACGCCGATGCGGATGCTCACCCCGGCATCCCTCGCCGCCTTCGCGATCTCGCCCACCCTGTCGTCGAACTTCTTGATGTTGCCCGGGTTCACCCGCACCGCGCCCACACCCGCGTCGATCGCAGCGAACACGTAGCGGGGCTGGAAGTGGATGTCGGCGATGACGGGGATCTGGCTCTTCATCGCGATGATCTTCAGCGCATCGGCATCCTCCTGGTGCGGCACCGCCACACGCACGATGTCGCAGCCGGTGGCGGTGAGCTCCGCGATCTGCTGCAGCGTCGCGTTGATGTCCGTCGTCTGCGTCGTCGTCATCGACTGCACAGAGATTTGCGAATCAGACCCGACCGGCACATTGCCGACCATGATCTGGCGGGTCTTGCGACGCGGGCTCAGAAC
>DAOMOV010000225.1:0-3508 GCA_035444505.1 Terrimesophilobacter sp. | reverse complement strand
GTGCGTGTGCGGTGCGTCACGACTGAGCCTTTTGAGGTGCTTTGTGGGTTCGCATGTTCCGAACTGTGATCAGTATCCCGCCAGCAAGGAGCAGGATGAATGCACCGCCAACCAGGGTGCTTGCGTCGGCGGCGCCGGTGGCGGCCAGTCCCTGCTGCACTTCGACGGCGCCGATGTCGAGGCGACCGCCTGAAACGCGGTTCTCACCGCGCTGGTCTGCGCTGAGGGCAATGAACCCGGGCTCCCCGATGTTGAGCACGGGGCTGCTGTCGCCCGGCAGCATGGTCTGGGTCGGACCGCCGTTGTCGTCGAGCGGGCCGAGGTCGGGGTCGACACCGACGATATTGCCGGTGCCGCTACCCAGCAACGCTAATGCGGCGGCACTGGGGGTTGTGATCAGGCTGTAGCTGAACGTGACGTCTGTGCCTTGAGCGAGGTCGACATCGGTGTCGTTGCTGCCCGAGATGATGGTGTTTCGGATGTCGACATCGGTTCCCTGCAGGTAGACGGCTGCGGCGGAGGGGTCGTCGTCAGTCGTGGTGTTGGTCATGATCGTCGAGTTGAGGATCGAGACCGGCGCGTCGGAGTTGCTGCGCAGGTAGGCACCACCGCCGATGTCGGCGGAATTGAAGGCGATGGTGGAGTTCACAATCGTCAACTGCGTGGGATTGGCACCGGCGAGCCGTGCGTAGACCCCGCCGCCCTGAGCGGCGACGTTGTAGGCGATCGTGCTGTTGGAGATCGTCACGTCGAGGTCGTGGGTGCGTACAATACCGATGCCGCCGCCGTTCGCGTTGCCGCCGTTTTCGATGACGTGGGTGGTGTCGACCGTGACGAAGGAACCGGTTGAGTTGTTTCCGTCGCCGTCGATGAAGATGCCGTGGTCGTAATTCCAGTGGAAGTCGGAGCCGGTGATGGTGGCGTTGGCCCCGTGGCTGACTTCAAGGTAGGCGCCCGAGTCTGATCCGACACCGGTCACAGCGTGGGCGGTCACACTGCTGCCGTCGTTGTTGGGCCCGCCGTCGCCGCGGGAATGTATGCGGAGGGCTGTGTCGGTGTTTCCCGTTGCGCTCAGGGTGTCGATCTCGATGCTCGCGCCCGTGAACGCGCCCACGTCGACGCCAGCGTCGGAGTTGCCGTTCGTGGTGGTGCTGGTGAGTGCGAGGTGGGCATGGCGGTAGACTTGTGCGCCAAAACCCGTGCCGGAGTTGCCGTGGGCCTCGGTGTCGATGAAGCTCACGTCGGAGCGATTGTCGAGGTCGAGGTAGATCCCGTTCCAGCCGTTTACGTGCGTGGCGATGTTGGTGAATTCCCCCGTCGCGTCCGCTTCGAAATCTGCGCTGATGCCGTTACCACCGAGGCTTGTTCCGTTGCCGTGAGCCGCTATGCCCGTCGCTGTGATGTCCGCGGTGTCGTTGAGTTCCAGCCACATCCCGTTCTCCGCATTGCCGTGCGACTGGATGTCGGTCATGGTGAGGGTGGCGTCGCCATGGAGCCCCGCCTCAATACCCGAGCCGTCGTTCGAACTGGTGCCGACGCTGGCGAGGGACGAGGCGCCCGTTGCCAGGTCGAGGAAGATGCCAGTGCGCTGGTTCTCGTGGAAGCCGGAGTTCGAGACGTCCGCGGTGCCACCGTCGATGCGGAGTCCTCCATAGGAGCTGTACACGATCACGTCGTTGATGGTGGCGTGGCCACTGCCCAAGTGAATCCCGTACTTCGAGTTGCCAAAGCCTGCGTCGGCGACGACAACGCCGCTGATGCCCACATCGGGGTCGAGGCTTGACCAGAACACGTCGTAACTGTTGCCGTCGATCGCGAGGGAGCCGGAGCCGGGACCAACGATGGTGACGTCGCCAGAGATCTCGGGGAGGTTGCTGAGGAGCGTGATAGTGCCGGTAACCGTGGTGTCGAAAGTGATCTCGTCGGCGCCAAGGCTCGCGTTCGCGGCAGCGAGGGCGTCGCGGAGGCTCCCCACGCCGGAGTCGTCGGTGTTCATGACAACGAAGGTGGCGGCGGCCGCTGGCGTCGCCGTGAGCAGCACGCCGCCGAGCGCGATGGCGATGGTGGCGGTGACCGCACTGAGACGGTGCGCGGGGGATGGACGGGCTGCCTGTGTCCGTGTGTTTGCTGTGCGCACGGCTGACCTTTCGATGGACGTGACGCCATGGCGCCATCGCGGTATGTCGGCTGTGTCGAGTGTACGGGTAAACCTCGCTTATTGAATAGTAATCATCCAATTACTAGTGGGTGGGGCTCGCTCGCGCTCCGGCTTCTGATCCGGTTCGCTATAAGAACACCCGCACGACGCGGGTCAGACGCACCGAACCGCATCGAACACGGACGCCGGGTCTCGAACCTTGGTGCGGGCGCCTCAGCGGAAGATGATCGTGCGCTGCCCGTCGAGCAGCACCCGGTGCTCCGCGAACCAGGCGACGGCCTGGCGCAGGGTGCGACTCTCCTCATCCTGCCCGATGGCGCGCAGCTCGGCAGGGGTGCGGGTGTGGTCGACGCGCACGACGTTCTGCTCGATGATCGGGCCCTCGTCGAGGTCGTCGGTGACGAAGTGCGCGGTCGCTCCGATGAGCTTCACGCCGCGGGCGTGCGCCTGACGGTACGGATTGGCGCCCTTGAACCCGGGCAGGAACGAGTGGTGGATGTTGATGGCTCGACCACGCAGCGCGTTGCACAGCTCAGGCGAGAGCACCTGCATGTAGCGGGCGAGCACGACGAGCTCGATACGGTGCTCATCGACGAGGTTCAGGATGCGCCGTTCCATCGTCTGCTTCTCGGTGTCATCGGCGACCGGGTGGTGCTCGAAGGGCACACCGTAGAACCCGGCGAGGTCGGCGAGGTCGGGGTGGTTGCTGAGCACGAGCGGCACGTGGATGCCGAGCTGGCGCGCCCGCTGCCGGTACAGCAGGTCGTTGAGGCAGTGCCCTGCCGTCGAGACGAGAACGAGGGTGCGCAGGGGGCGACCGACAACATCCAGGCTCCACTGCATGTCGTAGCGGTCAGCGACGGGCGAGAGTTCGGCTTCGAATGCGGTGCGCGTCGTGGATGCCTCGACCTGCACCCGCATGAAGAACCGGCCCGTGTCGAGGCTCGCGAACTGCTGCGACTCGGTGATGTTGCCGCCTGCCGTGACGATCGCGCCGCTCACCGCGTGCACGATTCCCGGGCGGTCGACACAGACGAGGGTGAGAACCCAGTGGTCGGCGGTCTCGGGCGGGTTCATGACTCTCAAGCCTAGGAGACATCGCGCACTCCGGTTGCACTGAACAACCCAGTTGCACTGTGCAACCCGGTTACACTGATAACCATCGCAACTGGCGTTGGGTGGGGCACCACCGGGGAGCGACAAGCAGCGCAACGGCCGTACGCCTGGGCCCAAAGCGGATACCGTTAGACGTGTTCGCCGAGCCCCGAAGGAGTCACCCCGTGTCCAACCGCCTCCCCTCCACCTTCACCGACCCGCTCGCCAGCGTCGACCCCGAGATCGCCGCCGTGC
>DAOMOV010000224.1:0-3524 GCA_035444505.1 Terrimesophilobacter sp. | reverse complement strand
GGTAGCTGGGGCGGGATTCGAACCCGCGACCTCACGATTATGAGTCGTGCGCTCTCACCAACTGAGCTACCCAGCCACGGCATCCGGAGACCGGATGACCGAGCCCCCTGTGGGAATCGGACCCACTACCTCTTCCTTACCAAGGAAGTGCTCTACCAATGAGCTAAGGGGGCGCGCGCGACCGACCGCAGTCGAAACGGCACCAGAGAAGATTAGCACCTTGCGAGGCGTCGCCCTATTTGACCGCCCCCGCCGTCAACCCGCCCACAATTGTCGGTCATCACCGCTGTTACCTGAATACCAATCGAGGCGAAGTAGTCCCGGGCGCGTAGCCAGAAGGCGGCGGTTTCTTTTTTCTCGTCGTTGAGGCTCTCGGAGTAGCCGATACGGGTGTAGTCGTCGAGGGCGTGATGCAGGAACGCGTAACCGGGTTTCTGCGTGCCGCGGTTACGGTTGCCGATGGTGCGGCCGAGCGTGCGATGCCCACCACCATCGGGGATGCGGCCCCGCTTCTTGATATCAACATGCACCAACTCGCCCGGCCGCGACATCTCGTACCGGGCCAGCACCCGCCCAACAGTCGAGCGGACCTCACCCAGGTGGTAGCCGATCCGGTGCGGCCCCCAACGACGATTGACGCGCAACCCGATGATGCGCCGCTCCAACCGGGTCGGCGTTTGATTCGGCGATGAGAGCGGTCGCGAGGAACGATCCGTCATCGGCTCACCCGCCCGAAACCGTGCGGCCCAACGCCGCACCGTGCCAGGAGCACACTGGAACCGGTCAGCAACCCGTCCCACCGGCCAACCATCAACAACGACGAGCTTGGCGAGCTTGAGCCGACCAAGCTCGGTGAACGGGGCATTAGCGTGAGTCATGAAGGTCTCCGTGGTTGGAAGTGAGTGTGGATACCCACATCCTCCACGGAGGCCCTCACTCAACCCACACCTTCACAACCTCCCAGGGAAGAACAACTAGTCCGCGTTGGCCTGGAGCCAGTCGAACGGGTCGATCGCTACACCATTGACGTGAATCTCCAGGTGAAGGTGGGCTCCGGTCGATGCTCCCGTGCTTCCGACCTGGCCGATGATGTAGGCCACGGGAATCTCCTGCCCGACGGCGACGTTGATGGATGCGTTCTGCATGTGGGCGTACACACTGTCGACGGTCTGGCCGTTGATGTTGTGACGAACGATGACATGGTTGCCGAGACCCCAACGGTAAGTGTTGACCGCGATGACGGTTCCCGCGGCGATGGCGTGAATCGGGTAGCCGGCTCCGGGGGTGAAGTCGAGACCGAGGTGCATGGACGAGCAGAATCCGCACGCCGCGCGGGGGCCGAAGCCACTCGTGATCGGCACAGGGATGGGGAACGGCCACTGGATGGTACCGCTCGGGTTCGTCGAGTACGCCCAACTGCGTGCACCGTAGAGAGCGCGCATCTGCGCCTCAAGCGAGATGGCGCCGTAGTCGTCGCGGGAAACCGTGGGTGAGATCGTGTTGTCTGCGACGGAAAGCGCCTGCACCTCGGCAACGGCGGCGAGAGGCGCATCGGTGACGGATTCCTCGTAGAACGCATTCGCGGGAACCGTGGTGGCGACGAACATGAGCCCCACACCGGCCATCGCGCCGAGCGACATCAGGTTGGAGGCGATAGCGCGGCGCATGCTGCGGCGGCGAGGCGGTTTAGCAGCCGCGATCGAGGGTGACGAGTTCAGCGCTTGCTTCGCAACGCTGCGACGTGACTCACGCAGCTGCTTCGACTTGAGCTTCGCACCGCGCACAGCGCTGCCATTGCGGGGCGCCTCCACCATAGGGGCACCAACGTGCGTCACCACCTGCTGGTTTCGGCGCGAGCGGCCCGATTTGAGTGCCGCCTCCAATTCGCGCAGCTCACGACGGGAGCGTGGCTGCGACGGTTCGGGCTGGCCGCCGGTGAAGTCGAACATGTCGGTCACGGGTTATGCGGCTCCCGTGGTCCGAGACAGGGGTGCGCTTGCGCGCGAGGCCACACACGCTGACGTCATCTCGCCTGCTCCCTGCGTCACGCTCGCCGGACTATGAGCCCGAACCCCAACCGAAGTGCCGTTAAGTGAGCGCATCAAGACGCCAACCTCAGATAACGGATTCATCAAGAATAGGCCCCTCTGCGCCGATTACGCCAGTTAAAACGGTCGCTCTCAGCGGGTTCGAAGGAACGGAATCAACGCCGCCACGACACTCGAGTGCCCCGCAACAATGAGCTCTTCCGTCGCCGGTCCGCCCCCCGGCCCTTGAACGAGTGCGCCCGCCTCCATGGCGATGAGACCACCCGCGGCATGGTCCCATGCGCTCAGCCCCCGCTCGTAGTAGGCGTTGAGACGCCCGACCGCGACACCACACAGGTCAAGGGACGCGGCACCATGGCGGCGGATGTCGCGCACGCTCCCGATCAGTTCGCGGAGCAGTTCGGCATCCTGAACCCTCTGCTCGGCCCGATAACCGAAACCGGTGCCGATGAGTGCGCTGGCCAGCTCGACCGGCTCCGCCACCCTGATCGGCAACCCGTTGAGGAACGCGCCACCGCCTGCCGTCGCCGTGAACAGTTCGCCGAGGAGCGGGCTGAAGACGACGCCCGTGATGGCGCTCCACCGCGCCGGGTCGGGATCGCCCGACACCACGGCAATGCTCACCGCCCAGTTCGGAATGCCGTACGCGTAGTTGATAGTGCCATCGATCGGGTCGACCACCCAGATGAGCCCGCTCACACTCTCACCGGCACCGGACTCCTCACCCAAGAACCCGTCATCAGGACGCTCGGCAGCGAGTCGGGCCCGAATGAACCGCTCCACCTCGCGGTCGGCCTCCGTCACAATGTCAACCAGTGACGACTTGCTGCCCGCGATCGTCACGCCCTCGCGTCGACGCCGCGCCGCCAACTCGCCCGCCTCTTGCGCGAGCTGCGTGGCGAACCCGAGGAGGTCGTCGGAGGCGGTCGTCTCGAGCCCCGTGCTCGTGCCCGCCATCCGCTCCTACCGCCTCATTCCGAAGTGCGCACGCGCGCACGCGGTGGCAAGTGAGGGATTCGAACCCCCGAAGGCTGAGCCGTCTGATTTACAGTCAGATCCCTTTGGCCGCTTGGGTAACTTGCCAGTCGCTCCGGCCACATGTATTCATCTAGCCGGAGACGGACTTCAACAATACCGTGTCAGCGCACCCCTTCGCGCCATCGGGAGAAGGAGTCGGATGCGCACGGTCACGGTGTGACGACCGCGGCGTCGGCGGCGAGGCGGTTGGCGACATCGGCGACCGACTGGATGTAGGCATCCGAGGCGTTGAACGCGCCGATCGCCTGTCGCCAGCCCCCCTCACTCCGCATGTCGCCGCTCGCGCGGCACAGGTAGTTGGCGGTCGCCATGACCGCGTCGTCAATGCTGTGCGGGTCTTCAACACCATCCTCGTTCGCGTCGATGTGCCAGTTGCGCCACGCCTGCGGGATGAACTGCATCGGACCCACCGCGCGATCCAGTTCCCCATCACCATCG
>DAOMOV010000223.1:0-3526 GCA_035444505.1 Terrimesophilobacter sp. | reverse complement strand
CGCCAGGGCGATTCGTCGTGTTGTCATCCCACGGGGCGCCCACGATCGCGACATCCGGCTGCCACTCGTCGAGTTGCTCCGGTTCCGTCAAGAACGGGCGCATGCCGAACGTGGCGAGACCCTGGAACGACGACGACTGATCGAGCTGAGCGCGCATGCCCGGAGGCAGATCGCGCTTCGGTGCGGAGGTCATGGAACAGACCCTACCGGCGACAGCGACCCCGAGGTAAGCCCAGGGACGGCCTCAGTCTCGGTCGACGCCGAACTCGCGACGCATCAAGAGTTGAACGTCGCGGTCGAGGCCATCGATCTTGTGGTTGACGACGTCGAACTTGGCATCGAAACTCTCCCGGAAAGCCTGAAGCTCTCGCCGCAGAGATTCAATCGTGCGGTTGAACGTCACAGTCTGCCAACCGAGCATGCCGAACACTGCGGTCGCGAAGATGCCCATCAGCACCCACACCTGCGGCTCGGTCAACTCAATCACCCCTCCATTGTCACGCACGGGTCATCAGAATGCCACGCCTCAAGACGACGACAGGAGTATGTCAACGGCCCGCTGTGGACAAACGAACACGTTCGCGATCTGTGGAAGAGCACTGACCGATGTGACAAAGTGAACCCATGTCGAGCAAGCGGTCACGGTCAGGGAGCGACCGTGGCGGCCGACACGGTCAACCGCACCCCGCCATCGTGCTGCCCGGCAGCGGGTACCGCGCCGTCATCGAAACCGACCCCTGGACACCCGGCGGCTACACACTCGTCGTCAACGGCACCCCCCAGTCGCACGTCAACCTCGCCAGCCAGGGCGAAGTGTTCTTCGAATACATCCAGCGGATGACCCACGTGATCGATCTGCTGCGCACCTCCCGCGAACCGATCACGGCACTCCACCTCGGTGCGGGAGCACTCACCCTGCCCCGCTACATCGAGCACACGCGACCCGGCTCCCGACAGCAGGTCATCGAACTCGAGCGCGAACTCGTCGACTTCGTGCGGGAGCACCTGCCCCTACCGCGCGAGGCAAGCATCCGCATCCGCTACGGCGACGCCCGCGCGACCCTGCCCACGCTGCCCGAAGGGCTGCGCGGAACCATCGACCTGCTCGTCGTGGATGTCTTCAGCGGCTCCCGCATCCCCCCACACGTGACCACCATCGAGTTCTACCGCGAGATTGTCTCGCTGCTCGCCCGCGACGGAGTCGTGCTCGTCAACATCGCCGATGGGCCCGGCCTGCCCTTCGCCCGCGGGCAAGTCGCGACCCTGCGTGAGGCCATCGGCAGCGTCGCCGTCATCGCCGAGACCGGCGTCATGAAGGGACGGCGCTACGGCAACCTCGTACTCGTCGGCTCCCGCAAGCCCATGCCACTCGAGTGGGTGCCGCGCATCATCGCCGGAGGGCCGCATCCGTCATCCGTGCTCCACGGCGCCGACGTCGTCAAATGGACAGCCGGCGCCGTCGTCGTCACCGACGACACCGCCGTCGCCTCACTGCCGCCGGGCTCGAGCCTCTTCGGCTCGCGCTAGCCCGCCGGCACAATTGTTTCTGGAGCATGTTCAGCGGTGTAGGTGAGAATGTGCGCATGCGTTCGATACCGAAGCTGATCACCGCGACGGCCGCGCTGGCCCTTGTGCTCGCCGGGTGCGTGTCTGCAGAACCCGAACCGACGCCCACGGTCAGCACGCCCGGGCCGAGCGTGGCACCGGGCCCCAGCCCCGCCGAGCAACCAGCCGAGGCTGTCGCCGTCGAGCCGACCGGCAGCATCCGTGACCTTGCAACCGGGCTCACCTCACCCTGGTCGATCGTCATTCTTGAAGGCGGATCGGCGCTCATCAGCGAGCGCGACACCGCACGCATCATCGAACTCACCCCCGGCGGCGAGACACGAATCGTCGGCACCATCAGCGGAGTGCGCCACGGCGGTGAGGGCGGCCTGCTCGGCATCGAAGTCGTCGACACGGGCGACTCGTTGTGGCTGTTCGCCTACCACACGGCGTCGGGCGACAACCGCGTCGTGCGCATGCCGCTGCTCGGGGAGCCGGGGAGTCTCAGTCTCGGCGCATCCGAAATTCTCTTGACGGGCATACCCCGCGCCGGCAATCACAACGGGGGGCGCATCAAGCAAGGCCCCGACGGTCACCTCTACGTGACCACGGGAGACGCCGCCAACCCGTCGCTCTCCCAAGACCCCGGCTCGCTTGCCGGCAAGATTCTGCGGATGACCTTCGCCGGCACCGCGCCCGACGACAACCCGACGCTCGGTTCACTCGTCTACTCGATAGGGCACCGCAACCCGCAGGGCATCGCCTGGGACTCCGCCGGGCAACTGTGGGCCGCCGAGTTCGGGCAGAACACCTGGGACGAGCTCAACGTCATCATGCCCGGCGCCAACTACGGCTGGCCCGTGGTCGAGGGCACCGGCGGCGATGACCGCTTCCGCGACCCCATCATCGTGTGGTCCACCGCTGAGGCAAGCCCCAGCGGTCTCGCCATCGCCGGAGACACCCTGTTTCTCGCCGCCCTCCGTGGGCAGCGACTGTGGGCCGTGTACGCCACCGTCGACCCGAACGGTACGGTGATGCAAGGGCCGGATGCCGAAGCCTGGTTCACGGGCGAGCTCGGCAGGATCCGCGACGTCGTCGCTGCGCCCGACGGCACCCTCTGGATTCTCACCAACAACACCGACGGGCGCGGCAGCCCCCGCGCCGGGGACGACAGGTTGATCGAAGTCGAGTTGCGCGAGCGCACCTAGACAGTAGTGCGGGTTATCGTCAGGGTGTGGCAGAACTGGCACGAGTGCGGAAATGGGCGGAAGCTCTCATCGCGCTGCACCTTGACCCCGCCGAGTGGTCGTTCGGGTTCGACTCCGCCAAGAAGCGCGCCGGGCTGTGCGATTACACGAGCAAACGCATCACCGTCTCCCGCTATCTCGCCGCCCGCTACGATGATGACGAAATCCATCAGGTGCTGCTGCACGAGGTAGCGCACGCCCTCGCCGGGCCGCGCGCCGGGCACGGGGCTCGGTGGAAGACCATCGCCCGCGACCTCGGCTACGACGGCAAACGCACTCACGACGGGGCCATCGCCGAAGAACTCGCCCCCTGGGTGGGTCGCTGCCCCGCCGGGCACGAATTCCACCGCTACCGCAAACCCACCCGCCCCCTCGCCTGCGGTCGGTGCGGGCGCGGCTTCGACCCGCGGAACGTCATCGAGTGGCGGCACAGGGTCATCAGCGCGGCGACGCGCCGCACTGCAGCATCCGCTGTCTGATGCTCGTAACTGGCGATACTGGTTACATGCCATCGACTCCGATCCCGCACTTCGATCCGGGAGCGCTGAGCCTCGAGTTCGCCTACGCGGGGTCACTCGGCGGCATTCCCGACGGCGTACCCGAACAGTGGCACACGCCATCGGACCTTGCCGCATGGCTCGCCGAACGCTTCGCCGGTTTCGATGGCGAGGCGACCGAGCGCGAGCTCGTCGATGCGATCCTGCTCCGCGACGCCATTGCCAGGCTCGCGGTCG
>DAOMOV010000222.1:0-3539 GCA_035444505.1 Terrimesophilobacter sp. | reverse complement strand
TAGCATTTGGCAAGCGGGTGCTCACCGACCTGCTCCTCCACTACTAGCCGTCGCCAGTCACCAACCAGCCACCAACCGAAAGCACCACTGTGGGAATACTCGAGGCACTCATCCTCGGCCTCATCCAGGGCCTCACCGAATTCCTTCCCATCTCCTCCAGCGCCCACCTGCGCGTCTTCGCCTCCCTCTTCGGCTGGGACGAAGACCCCGGTGCCGCGTTCACCGCCATCACTCAGCTCGGCACCGAGGCCGCCGTCATCGTCTTCTTCTGGCGCGACGTCGTGCGCATCATCGGCCGGTGGTTCCGCTCCCTCATCGGGCGGGTGCCCCGCAGCGACCCCGACGCAAAGATGGGCTGGTTCATCATCCTCGGCACCATCCCCATCGTCGTGCTCGGCCTCCTCTTCCAAGACCAGATCGAGACCAGCCTGCGCTCCCTCTGGATCGTCGCCACCATGCTCATCGTCTTCGGTCTCCTCCTCGGCCTCGCCGACTGGGTCGGCCGCCGCATCCGCACCCTCGACACGCTCACCTGGCCGCACGCGATCGTCTACGGACTCGCGCAAGCCCTCGCCCTCATTCCCGGCGTCTCCCGCTCAGGTGGCACCATCACCGCGGGCCTCCTGCTCGGCTACGATCGGCCCTCCGCCGCACGCTACTCCTTCCTGCTTGCCATCCCCGCCGTGCTCGGCAGCGGCTTCTACCAGGTCTACAAAGTGTGGGGACGCCCCTGCGACGAGGCCTGCCTGCCAGAAGTGTTCGGCCCGCTCGAAACCGCCACCGCAACCCTTGTCGCCTTCGTCGTCGCGATCGCCGTGATCGCCCTCTTCATGCGCTACATCAGCAAGCACTCCTTCCTGCCCTTCGTCATCTACCGGGTGCTGCTCGGCGGGCTCATCCTCACCCTGCTCGCCACCGGGGCGCTGCAGTCGTGAAAGCCTGGCCCGCCCCGCACGTACCCCGACTCCCCGGCACCGGAACCCTGCCCACCCTCCACGACACCCCCACCGGGCAGCGTCGCCAGCTTGAGCCCCGCGACGGCATCGTCAGCCTCTACGTGTGCGGCATCACCCCCTACGACGCCACCCACCTCGGCCACGCCGCCACCTACCTCGCCTACGACCTCCTCGTGCGCGCGGCACAGGATGCCGACACCACCGTGCACTACGTGCAGAACGTCACCGACATCGACGACCCCCTCCTCGAGCGCGCCACCGCCACCGGAGTCGACTGGCGCGACCTCGCCGCGCAGCAGATCAACCTGTACCGCGGCGACATGGGGACCCTGCGCATCCTGCCACCCACCCACTATGTGGGCGTCGTCGAATCGATCGACAGCATCGCGGATGCCGTGGCCAGACTGCGCGACATGGGTCTCGCCTACGAGGTTCCCACTGGTGACGATGCGAGTGGCCCTGACCTCTACTTCGACATCGCCGCGGCAGAGGCATCGACGAGTTGGCTGCTCGGTTCGGAGAGTGGACTCACTCGCGAACAGATGTACCCCCTTTTCGCCGAGCGCGGGGGAGACCCCGACCGTGACGGCAAGCGCGACCCGCTCGACCCCCTGCTGTGGCGGGCGGAGCGCCCCGGCGAGCCCGCCTGGGACTCACCCCTCGGCCGCGGACGCCCCGGCTGGCACATCGAATGCTCCATCATCGGCATGCAGCACCTTCAGGCCCCCATCAGCGTCAACGGCGGCGGCCACGACCTCCTCTTCCCCCACCACGAGTTCAGCGCAGCGCACGCCACCGCCCTCGCCGGCGAGCCCTGGGCGCGGGTACGCACCCATGCCGGGCTCCTCTCCCTCGACGGCGAGAAGATGAGCAAGTCCCTCGGCAACCTCGAGTTCGTCAGCCGACTCGTCGCCAGCGGCACCGACTCCCGCGCCATCCGACTCGCACTCCTCACTGAGCACTACCGGGCGCACACCGACTGGACCCCGCAACGACTTGCGGATGCCGAGGTGCGGCTCGCTACCTGGGGGGAGTGGTCTCGCACCCCCAACAACAGGAGCGAAGGCGTCACCCCCCTGCTCACAGGACTGCGCACCGCACTGGCCGACGACCTTGACGCACCCGGTGCCATCCGTTCCGTCGACGCTCATGTCGCCTCGGGCACTGCACCCACACGGGTCGACCTCGACGCGATCGACGCGCTGCTCGGCATCCGGCTCTGAAAACTAGGGGCGGGGGTCGGATTTGCCGCCCTCATGGCGGCGCAGGTACTTCTCGAACTCCTCCGCAATCGCATCACCACTGGCCTCCGGCGAGTCCACCGTGTCGCGGGCGCGCTCCAACTGCTCGATGTAGCGCGCCATATCCTCGTCATCGCTCGCCAACTCGTTGATGCCCGCCTCCCACGCGGCAGCCTCATCGACCAGTTCACCGCGAGGAACATCGATACCGATCAACTCCTCCAACCGCGCGATCAGCGCGAGCGTCGCCTTCGGAGACGGTGTCGCGTGCACATAGTGCGGCACCGAGGCCCACACCGACACCGTCGGAATGCCCTCACGCTCCGCCGCGTCCGCAATCACCGACAGGATGCCCACCGGCCCCTCGTAGGTGCTGCGCTCCAACTCCAGCTCCGACCGCAGGTCGGCGTTCTCACTGCTCGTGTACACCGAGATCGGGCGCGTGTGCGGAACATCCGCCAGCATCGAGCCCAGCGTCACAATCGCGCTGATCTCCCGATCCTGAACGATCTCCAGCACATCCTCCGTGAAACCCTTCCAACTGCGCGACGGCTCCGTGCCCAGCAGCACGTGCACGTCCAGATTCGGATCACCCACACCCGCATCCGCCGCCACAGGCGCAAAAAAATTCACGCTCGGCCACACGATCTCCCGAACACCCTCCTCCGACGTCGAAACCAGCGGCCGGTTGAACTGGTAGTCGAAGTAGTACTCCCCATCGAGCTCGGCGATCGGCTCCAACCCGAGGGCATCCTTCACCGCACGGGCGGCAGAGCTCGCCGCATCACCCGCATCATTCCAGCCTTCAAATGCCACCACCAGGATGCGCCCATCGAGAATATTCGGTCTACCGACCACCAGCACCCCTCCCTGCGCTCCCGCACAACAGCACCCACACGAACGTACCCCTCAAGGATAGGCTCTCCAGCCAGCCCACCCTCAGTAAACTTGAGCCTCGTGACCCCCACCACGCCGGCCGCCATCCTCTGGGACATGGACGGCACCCTCATCGACTCCGAACCCTACTGGATGCAAGCTGAAAGCGAACTCGTCACCTCCTTCGGCGGCACCTGGACCGTGGATGATGGGCGACAGCTCATCGGCACCGGCCTCTACCAGTCCGCCCCCTACTTCCAGAGCAAGGGCGTCGACCTCCCCGCCAGAGACATCGTCGAAACGCTCAGCGCCAGCGTGCTCGACCACCTTCGCCGCGAAACCCCCTGGCGGCCCGGCGTGCTCGACCTCATCGACTCCCTGAACAGCGCCGGCATACCCAGCGTCATCGTCACCATGTCGCTGCGCCCGGCCGCCACCTTCATCGCCGAGAAGCTCGGCATCCGCC
>DAOMOV010000221.1:0-3540 GCA_035444505.1 Terrimesophilobacter sp. | reverse complement strand
TGTGAGGCGTCGAGCGTGCGGCACACGAGGGCATCCCGCTGTGATAATCTCACTACGCTGCGCGGGTGGCGGAATTGGTAGACGCGCTGGCTTCAGGTGCCAGTACTCGCAAGGGTGTGGGGGTTCAAGTCCCCCCTCGCGCACCGTGTGATGTCTCGTGACATAGGTCTCTTATGTCGCGAGACATTCGTCATGTTTGGGGTTATCTGCTGGGTGGGTTGAGTTGGTTGCGCCAGTAGTTGCGGGTGGGGTTGATGTGGTGTTCGCTGAGGATGGGAATGCTGAGGCTTTGGTTGACTCCTGGACTGTTTTGATCTGAAGGGTCGGGCAGGGAGGATGGCAATCGTGCCGAAGAAGTATTCAGATGAGTTCAAGCGCGACGCGGTCGCGTTGGTGTTGACCGAGGGGATGTCGCAGCGGCAGGTGTGCGCGGACTTGGGGATCTCGAAGTCCTCGTTGCAGGTGTGGGTGCGTGAGGCTGAGCTCGGGCAACGTGGGATTGCTCCGGCCCCGTCAGGGGATGTGAACGCGCAGCGGGAGCAGGCGAAAATGCTAAAGCGGATCCGTGAGCTGGAGATGGAGAACGAGGTGTTGCGTCGCGCAGCGGCGTATCTGTCGCAGGCGAATCTGAAGATCGGCTCCGTCTCCCCAAAATAGTGTTCCCGCTCGTCCGTGAGTTGGCCGCGACCGGCGCTCCTGTGTGGGTGTCGGTCGCGGTGGCGTGCAGGGTGCTGGGCTTTTCGAAGCAGGCGTATTACCAGTGGCTCGCCAAGCCCGTCTCCGATCGCGACTGGGACGAGGCGCATCTGATCAACGCTGCCCGTGATGTGTGGGACGAAGACCGCTGTCAGGGTTATCGGCTCATCTGCGACGAACTCGTCGATGACGGTTGGCAGGTCTTGGAACGCCGTATCTGGCGGGTGTGCTCGCAGGAGGGCATGTTCTCGGTCGCGCACCGCCGCAAGGGCCGGAGGAAGCATCCTCGGCCGGGTCCGGCCGTGCACGACGACCACGTCAAACGTGACTTCACCGCCAACGCGCCGAACAAATTGTGGCTCACCGACATCACCGAGCACCGCACCAGCGAGAGAAAGGTGTATCTGTGCGCGGTCAAGGACGTGTTCTCGAACCGGATCGTGGGGTACTCGATCAGCGACCGGATGAAAGCCAAGCTCGCTGTGGATGCGCTCACCGATGCCGTGAACCGGCGCGGCACGCCCACCGGGGTGACCGTTCACTCGGACAGGGGCAGTCAATTTCGATCCCGACGCTTCAGACGGGTGCTGCGCCGGTACGGGCTGCGCGGGTCGATGGGGCGAATAGGCGCGTGCGCGGACAACGCAGCCATGGAATCGTTCTTCAGCCTGCTGCAAAAGAACGTCCTCAACCAGCACTCCTGGGCCACCCGAGAACAGCTGCGCCTCGCGATCGTGCACTGGATCGAGGCCCGCTACCACCGCCGACGCCGTCAACGACGCCTCGGCACATTGACCCCAATCGAATTCGAGACCATCATGAACCAAGCCGCACCACTCGCGGCATAAGGAAACGAGTCAACCAAAGCCTCAGCATTCCCGACGATCCCCTCGGAAGCCCCGGCGACCGGCTTGCCAAAGAGCTCGGCAAACGCTGGCGCTCAAGAGTGCTCCGCATCGAGTGAGCACGGCAACCAGGTCGCGGCTCGTGGTCCGTCAACGGTGCGGTACGGGGCTCCGGGTGGACTGGAATGAATTGATCTTCCACACGCCGACGGCGCCGGCTGCTCCTTCTTGGTGCCAGAATCCGTACTTCAGCTCTTGATCCCACAGCTCGCCTTCGTAGCTGAAGGTGTAGACGACGAGCATGTCGCCCCACCAGCCGTCGGGCGTGCCGTCGTCGATCGTGCCGTAGTTGAGCAAGGTCACGTCTTCCCAGGGCGCGGTGTTGCTGTTCTCCACTACCTCGCAGACGTCGCTGGCGCCCGCGTTCGCGGCGAACTCGGCCCAGAACTCTCGCGTGGTCATGATCTGGAACGCGAAGCAGTCACGTGTGGCAAGCGCCGTGATGAAGTCCTGTGCGAGGAACAGGAACTCGCGTCGGGGATCCGGTCGCTCGTCTGACGATGGCTGCGGGGAGGGTTCGGACGCCGCATCGAGGGAATACTCCGCGTTCGTGATGACCCACGGGTCCTCTGCCTGCGGGCGGGTGAGTGTGAGGAGAAACGTTGCCGTGACACCGTCCTCGGCGTTCAGCAGCACGCTTGCGGTCGCCGAAAGCTCGCTGACCTCGGTGACGTCGCCCACGGATGCCGTATTCCCCTCCGGAGCAGATCCGGGGTCCGACTCGCAGTCGTCGACCGATGCCCAGGTCACACCGATCCCGGTACGGGCCACCTCCGTGGTGGTGGCGAACAGTTCAGCGCAGTCTTGGGCTTCGAGTGCGTCGGCGAAGCGCTCGACGACGCTTCGCGCATCGGGGCCGGAAACGTCGGCGGGTTCGTCACTAGGCGGGCTGATGTGTACGACTCACGCCTCGTGGCGTGCGGCACTCGGTCCGACACGGTCGTCACCGCGAACGAGAAGACCACGGTGGATCACACGGAGCTCAGCCACACGGATGAGGCCGTCGCGACCTTCGTCACCCGTGACGACGGCACGCTGTTGATCCCGGGTCACTGCTACGCGCGAAACTTCGCAGCGTCGATGATCGACCACAGATGGATGACCCAGCCGAGCAGAATCACCCACAGCGCAATCGCCAGCACGAAGTGAAGCAGAGCCATCCCGAGCCGCCCCTGGAACAGCTGCCCGAGGCCGGGGATGAAGAAACTGCAGATCGCGGCAATCACATTGCCCGCAGAACCCTGACCAGTCATGTCTCCACTATGGTGCACGTCGCTGACCTCGACCTGTGCTGATCATGCAGGAGAGTTCGAATGTTGTGTCAGGGTATGGGAGCGTTGTGGTGTCAACTCTGAAGGAGCAGCCGTGAGTGTCACCGTTCATGATGCGCAACCGGGCGTGCGGCACATTGTCATTGACCGACCCACGAAGAAGAACGCCCTCGACAGCGCCACGTACTCGGCGTTGACCAGGGCACTGCGAGAAGCGGATGCCGACGGCACGGTGCGCGCGATCGTGCTGTCGGGAGCGGGCGGCAACTTCTCGAGCGGCAACGATCTCGCCGACTTTCTGGCCGCCCCGAACATCGATCCCGCGGTGGGGCTGCTCCGAGCGCTCGCCACGATCGACACACCCCTCGTCGCCGCGGTCGACGGCTTCGCGGTCGGCATCGGCACGACCATCCTGCTCCACTGCGATCTCGCGGTCGCCTCCCGGTCAGCGACGTTCGCGCTGCCGTTCGTGCCGCTCGGACTCACCCCCGAGGGCGGTTCGTCCGTTCTGCTGCCGGAGATCGCCGGAACCAAACTCGCCAACGAACTGCTGCTGCTCGGCGACAGGTTCGATGTCGACATCGCCCAGCGCGCCGGGATCATCAACCGCATCGTGGATGCCGACGACGCTGTTCCCGCCGCGATCGAGCTCGCCACGCGACTCGCCG
>DAOMOV010000220.1:0-3542 GCA_035444505.1 Terrimesophilobacter sp. | reverse complement strand
GGGCTCACACCGAGGGAACCGTGTCGATCTCCCAAGTCTCGGACACCGAGTTCGAGATCAGACTGACAGACTTCACAACCGGCCACAGCGATGACCTCCGCCTCTACTTGAGCCCGGGCACACTCGAAAGGCATCCCGAAGGGCACTACTACGTCACCGGGGAGGACCAATACGAGCTTCCGGGCACGATAGATCCGACCACCATGGAGCAGGTTTTCCGATACGAGCTAGGCTACTTTCCGCCCGTGCCAGTCCATGTCTTTACCGTGTACGACTACGCGGGCTTTACCGCATTCGGATCTGCTGCTCTGAGTTAGTCACGTTAGCGCGCCACTCAGCGCGGGTCGGTGCCGAATACGTGGCGGGTGAGGGCTTGCACGTCGCGGTCGAGCGAGTCGATCTTGTGGTTGACGGTGTCGAACTTGGCATCGACACTTTCTCTGAAGAACTCCATCTCTCGCCGGAGAGAGCCCACTTCCGTCCTAAGCTCAGTGCGCAGTGACCCGACTTCCGCACCGAGTTCCGTCCGCAGGCTTCCTATCGCCATGGTGAGCGTTCGATTGAAACTGACCGTCTGCCAACTCAGCATGCCGAAGATCGCCGTGGCGAAGACGCCTATCAGCACCCACACCTGCGGTTCGGTCAACTCGATCACACCCCCATTGTCGTCCAGCGATCTGCCGAACGCCACCACGCTCGCCACCACGCTACGGCGCCCAGCGTCAACATGAGACGGAAAACGGGGCCACCTGTGCAAAACCAGGCCGCTGTGCCACTGGTGGAGAAGCAGAGCCCGATATCGACGATCCCACCAGCCCTTGACCCAGCTCCCACGACACCCCGCCACCTCGCGGCGCGGCATACTTCAGGCGTGTCGAACGCGAACAGCGCCGTGGCGATGGTCAGAGATCGGTTCCCGGGTGCGCTGCTCGCTGCGGGGCGGCATCCGCTTCGCCCCGCACATCTACTCAGACAGCAGCGACTTCGACGCGGTCGTCGGCGTGCTCACCGGCACCGCCGACTGACGCAGCACCGCGGTTGGCGAGGTCGCCCGCGATCGCGGGAATCTCGAACAGGTTGCCGGTGTCGCCCGTGTGCAGGAACGCCACCGTGCTGCCCGCCGGGATGCGTCCGGTGCGCGCGTGGTGCAGCAGCCCCGCAAGGCCTTTTCCGGTGTAGACGGGGCCCACGAAGATCCCCTCCGTGCCGGCCAGCTCGCGGATCGCCGCTGTGCTCGCCGGCGACGGCACCGCGTAGTCGTCGCCGATGAAGCCCTGATCGACGTCGATCTCGGCACGAATGGTCGCGTCATCCGGAACCGCCGCACCCAGCCGCTGCAGCACCGACTTGGTGCGCTCCACGATGACCCCCGGGTTCATGGCGTCGTCATCGTCGTAGCCCTGAATCGAGATCGAACGGAACCTCACCCCGTGCCCGAGCGCGAACTTCGCCGCGAGCATCCCCGGCAGCGCCGTGCCCGTGCCGATCGTGTGATACACGAAGTCGAGGTCGACACCGAGCACCGCCGACTGCTCCAGCATCTCCCGGAACGTCACGGCGTGCGCGACGAAACCATCCGGGTGCGCGCCGCCGCCTCCGACGACGAGCACTCGGCGCCCCTCCGCTTCAAGCTCAGCCTTGCGCCCCTCGATGACCGCGGTGACCTTGGCGAGAGTCTCCGCATCATCCCACGGGTCGCGGTCGGCACTGATCACGTGCGTCTCCACACCCATGAGCGAGCTCAGCAGGTAGTTGCCGCGAGCGTCAACTAAGGGGCCGTGGTTGCCCACGTTGCGGGTGAGCACCAGAATCGGGGTGATGCCGCTGCGCAGGCACGCGATCGCGAACTGCAGGCCAGAGTTGGTGAGAGTCGCTCCGAGGGTGATGAGGTGGGTGACCCCCTGCTCGATGGCGCGGCCGATGATGAACTCGGCGAGACGGGTCTTGCTGCCACTGATCGCGCTCGGGCCCGCCATGTCCTCGCGTTTGATGAACAGGCGGATGCCGTAGCGCTGCCCCAGCGTGGGCAGCTCGTGGAACGGGGTCGGGTAGAAGCCGATGCTCGCACGCGGGAGGGTGGCGATGCTGCGGTCAAAAGCTGTGGTGTCCATGGCATCCAGTGTCAAAGAACAGATACATAAACACAAGCGATGTTCTCTTGCTAGGTGATTAGCTAAGCTAATGCTTGTGATCTGGCAGTTCGATCCGCAGCACCTGCAGACCCTTGAGGCGGTCGTGCGGTTGGGGTCATTCGCGGCGGCGGCCGGGGAGATCGGCTACACCCAGTCGGCCGTGTCGCAGCAGTTGGCAGAGCTCGAGCGTCGCGTCGGCGCTCGGGTGGTGACGCGACGCCCGGTGCGAGCGACCGAGGCCGGTGAGGTGTTGCTGGCGGCCGCATCCGCAATCGGTTCGTCGATGACTCGTGCGAGAACCGAGCTGGCGGCGCTCGCCGAGGGCAGCATCGGCCAGGTGCGGCTCGGTGCGTTCATCTCCGCGGCCGCTTCGATCGTGCCGCCAGCGCTGGCTCGGCTGCGTGTCGAGCACCCGGGCGTGCACATCGTGCTGCGGGAGGTGGAGCAGAGCGAAACGTTTGCGCTGCTGACCCGCGACATGCTGGATCTCGCCGTCGTCTTCGACTATGAGCACGCGCCCGACGAGGTGCCCGCGGGAGTCGTTCGCGAGCCACTGATCGACGACCCGATCATGGTCGTGCTCCCGGTCAGCCACCCGGCCGCGTCGAGCAGTACCGTGTCACTGGATTCGGTGGAACCTGAGGGGTGGATCGTCACCGAGGTTGGGGCGGGGGAACTCGTGAGCGAGGGTGCGCCCAGCGTGTCGTCCCACCCGAACCGGCTCGACTTTCAGGGGCAGGACTTCCGCACCGCCTTGAACCTCGTAGCGGCGGGGCTCGGTGTCGCCCTGCTGCCGCGACTGCTTCTGAGGGATCTGCCCGCTGGTGTCGTCGTGCGCGACATGGCGCCCGGGCAGCGAATCGTGCGCCGCCTCTTCACCTGCCGCATGGAGACGAGCGTCACCCCGGCGCCGATTCGTCGGCTGGAGGGCTATTTGCGGGAGGCGGCCGCCGCGTACTGAAGGAGTCACCCGACGGTCGGTTCCTGCTCGAGCTAGTTGAGCCCCCACTGCGTGCGGGTCGCCCCGAGTGACGAGTTCAGCAACTCACGCAGCACCCCGACGTCTACCCCGGAGAGGCGAGTCAGGTACAGGCACGCCTTGCTCGCTCGGTGCTTGCCTAGCCGTTGCAGCAGGTGCGGCCACCGTTCGGCGAATCCGGTCTCCAGGTAGATGGTGTGCTCCTTGGGGCCGGTCGCGAAACCCAGCAGGGGTGCGCGACCGCTGTGCCCACTCTCGTAGGTGTACTCGAACTCGCCGAAGCCGATGATGCGGCCCGCCCACACGACGGGCGGTTCCCCGGTCAGCTCGGTGAACAGTGCTAGCAGCTCGCCCGCTTCGGCACGGCGCGGGCCGAATGCCCGATCCAGGGCGACCTCGACCGGTAGCTCCGAGGGCGACATCGCGGGAGC
>DAOMOV010000219.1:0-3554 GCA_035444505.1 Terrimesophilobacter sp. | reverse complement strand
GCCTGGATCAGTCGATCCGTGGCCACCCTCACCTCGTCATTCGTCGCCAGGTTGTCGTAGTCGAGGCAGTTGATCGCCCAGAACGCTTCCGAGGAGTTCGACGGGTACTCGCCGTCTACGCCCCGCTCGTTGTAGGCATCCGCGAGCACGAACGCGAACGCAGGGTCACCGGAGAGCACAGTGCTGAAGAGGTCATCGAGGTACGACCATGTCTCTGCCGAGTACAGCGGCAGGATGATCGCCGTGAACATGGTGCCTGCCCCCAGCAGGCGGCCGTCGAGAGCACGGAGAGGGCTCCGGTCAAGCTGGGTCATGAGTTTGCCGACGCGATCGATGCCGGACTCCACAGAACCGGTGAAGGGGCAGCCGGCGCTGCCGATACACGACTCGAGGTAGGCGACGAGCGCGTTCTCGAACCCGACCGATTGGAACTCGATGACATCGTCGATGCTTGTCGCGGGGTCGAGCGCTCCGTCGAGCACGACACGCCCCACTTTGTCGGGGTAAAGCTCCGCGAAGCTTGCACCGAGCAGAGTGCCGTAGGAGTAGCCGAGGTAGTTGAGCTTCTCATCGCCGAGGATGGCGCGCAGGAGGTCAAGGTCGCGTGCGGCACTCGTCGTGTCGACGTAGCCCAGGAGGTCGCCGGAGTGTTCAAGGCACGCCTGTCCGAGTTCGCGCCACTCATCACGACCCTCGTCGAGCCACTCATCGGACCCGCGTTCAGAATCGGTGGTCTCGTACTGGTAGAGGAATCGGTCGAGTTCGGCCGCGTTCGCGGAGCAGCTGATCGCCGACGAGGCGCCCACACCCCGCGGGTCGAACCCAACGATGTCGAAGTTGTCGATGAGTTTCTGGCCGACGGCGAAGGTGAGGCTCTCTCGCACCATGTCGATTCCTGACGCACCGGGACCGCCCGGGTTGATGAGCAGTGACCCCATGGGGTTTTTCGCAGTGTGCCTGACGAGAGCGAGTTCGATGGAGTCGCGTCCAGGGTCGTTCCAGTCGAGTGGTGCCTGGGCGGTAGCGCACTGGAAGGTGCGCCCGCACGGTGACCACGCCAACACCTGGGAGTAGTAGTCCTGCAGTTCTGGTGCGACGGTTTCATTCGTCGGGGTCGATTCGGTTCGCTCAGGCTCGGGCGTGAGGATGAGGCTGCACGAGGCGAGGGCCACGAGGGCACTCACCGCAATGGTCACGGCAGGGAAGAGTCGGGCTCGTGTGTTCACGCGTTTTTCCTCCGTGCGGTGATGAGCATCGCCTCGAGGGCGAGGGCTGGGGCGACGTTCGATTCGATTCTCTTGCGTGCGGTGGCGATGGCGTCGAGGGTGGTGAGGCTCGCTTCGGCTGAGGATGTCGCGGCGACTCTCTCCAGTTCGGGCAGGATTCCCACGTTGACAAGTTCGATGCCCGCTCCGAGTTGCAGCAGGAGCACGTCGCGGTAGAGCGAGAGCAGATCGACGAGTATGCGATCGATGCCGTCACGCAGACTCCGGGTGGCGCGGCGCTTCTGGTCTTCGTCGAGCTGTCGCAGCTGGGCCCGGAGGGCGGGTGGCACTGTCGCGGTCGCATCCAGACCCAGCGAGCGCAGGGCGGCTTCGCGTTCCTCGGCGTCGCGCTCCTCGGTGATGGCCTTCGCGTCGTCGGTGGCGACATCAAGGAGGGTTGCGGCGGCGAGAACGGCGTCGGTGACGGTGCGGATGCCGAGAGCGACGCTGAGTGTCTGTTCGCGGCGGGCCCTGGCGTCATCGTTGGTCGCGAGGCGGTGGGCCATGCCGATGTGGCTTTGTGCTTCGCGGGCGGCACGCTCGGCGAGGTCTTCGGGCACGCCGTCGCGAGTATGCAGGAGGGTGGCGACGTCGGCGATGGAGGGCACTCGTAGCCTCACCGTGCGCACCCGGGAGCGCACGGTGGGGATGAGGTCGGCTTCGCTGGGAGCGCAGAGGATCCACACGGTGCGCGGTGGTGGTTCTTCGAGGGCTTTGAGCAGCACGTTGGAGGTGCGCTCGGTCATCCGGTCGGCATCTTCGATGACCATGACGCGAAACCGCGAGACGGAGGGTGAGAACTGTGAACTGGTGACGAGCTCACGCACTTCGTCGATGGTGATGATGACACGTTCGGTGGCGAGGAAGCCGAGATCGGGGTGCGTGCGAGCATCGACCTGGTGCTTCGTCGCCTCGTCGTCCTCCTCGCCGAGGAGAGCGGCAGCGAATGCGTAGGCGAGGTTGGAACGGCCCGACCCGGGGGGTCCCGTGATGAGCCACGAGTGCGTCATTCCCGGTTCGCCGGCGTGGGCGGCAGCCGCGGCGGCGCGGAAGACACCGATGGCTTCGGCCTGTCCGATGAGGTCGTCCCACACGCTCATGCGTCAAGAGTAGGCGGTGGCTGCGACGTCGAGGCGGTGGTCACGTGAGAAGTGCCGACACGCGCGTGCGGATCGCGGCGGCGATGTCGTCGACGGGTTCGCTCGCATCGAGCACGATGAAACGCCCCGGCTCGGCGTCGGCGAGGTCGAGATAGGCGGCGCGCACCCGCTCGTGAAAGCCGCGCTCCTCGGCCTCGAGGCGGTCGTAGCGCGTGCGCGAGTCGTTGAGCCTGTCGCGACCGGTGTTCTCGTCGAGGTCGAGCACGATGGTGAGGTCGGGCAGGAGGTTCTCGGTGGCCCAGAGGGAGATGTCGCGCACGGCGTCGGCACCGAGCCCGCGGGCGACGCCCTGGTAGGCGACGGAGGAGTCGAGGTACCGGTCCATGATGACGATGTGCCCCGCCTCGAGTGCGGGGCGCACCTTCTCGGCGACGTGCTGGGCGCGGCTTGCGGCGAAGATGAGGGCTTCGGCGCGGGGCGCAATGTCGCCTTTGCTGTGAAGAACGATCTCACGCAGTTCGTCGCCGACGGGGGTGCCACCGGGCTCGCGCGTGCGGATGACGGTGTGCGAGGCATCCGTGAGCCAGGTCTCGAGCAGCTCGGCCTGGGTCGACTTGCCGCTGCCATCGCCGCCCTCGAAGGTGATGAAGATGCCTGGCACGGTCACTTCTTCTTCGCGGTGCGGGTGGTCGTCTTGCGGGTTGTGGTGCGTTTCTTGGCTGGTCCTTTCGCGCGACGGTCGGCGAGCAGTTGGATGGCACGGTCGAAATCGATCTCTTCGGGGTTCTCACCACGCGGAATGGTCGCGTTGGTCTCACCATCGGTGACGTACGGGCCGAAACGACCGTCTTTGACCTTGACGGGCTTGCCGCTGACGGGGTCTGCGTCGAACTCTTTGATGGCACTCGCAGAACGCTGCCCCCCGTACTTGGGCTGCGCGAGGATCTCGAGGGCGCCGGCGAGGTCGAGTTCGAAGATCTGCTCGGGGGTTTGCAGCGAGCGGGTGTCTGTGCCCTTCTTCAGGTACGGCCCGTAGCGGCCGTTCTGGGCGGTGATGTCGATGCCCGTCTCGGGGTCCTGCCCGATGGTGCGGGGCAGGTCGAGCAGCCGCAGGGCGGTGTCGAGGTCGATTGTGGCGGGGTCCATCGAGGGGAAGAGGGATGCCGTGCGCGGCTTCGGTGCGGCCTTC
>DAOMOV010000218.1:0-3561 GCA_035444505.1 Terrimesophilobacter sp. | reverse complement strand
TAGAGCCGCAGGTGTCCGTGCGCGAAAACGGGAGGGGTCACGCCGCGCCGTCCTTCGCTGCTGCTGCGGCCGCGGCGTGCATGACGACGACGTCACCGGAGACGGTGGTGGCCGAGAATTCGAGCCAGCGCTGGTGAAGGTCGCCGTACTTGCCGGTGTAGCTGCCTCGCACCCCGGTGATCTCGGTGTTGTCGAGCTGCAGCTTTCCGGAGACCGTGTTGACCTTGTACTGGGCGGGCACGCCGGCCTCGAGTCGCACGGTGACGTCGCCCGAGACCGACTTGACGCGGGCCTCGTCGGGAATGCCGCGCAGGTCGAGGAAGATCTGGCCCGATACGGTGTTGGCGCCGAGTTTGAGGATCTCGCCGCTCGCGGTGAGGTTGCCGCTGATGCTTTTGGCGGTGATGGTGCCGTAGTGGTCGCGCACCGCGATCTCGCCGCTGACGGAGTTGAGTTCGAGGTCGCCGTAGACGCGGTCGACGACGACGTCGCCGCTGACGGTGCTGATGGTGGCGTCTTCCGTGATGCCGCTGATGAGGGCGTCGGCGGAGACGACGCCGAACTTGAGTGAGACATCCCGTGGCACGAGGATGCTGACGCGTGCCTTCGCGTTGCCGGTGAAGCCCTTGAAGACGTCGAGGAAGTTGTCCCAGCGCAGCTGCGGGTGGTCGACTTCGAGAGTGTCGCCCTCGAAGGTGACGCTGAGGGGTTTGCCGCGCACGTCGTGCACTTCGACTCGGGCGCCGGGTTCGTCGTGGGCGACGATGTCGACCTGTCCGCCGATGAGGCTGACCTTGAGGTGCCGCACGAGTTCGAAGTCGATGGTCTTCTCGCTGTCGATGAGCCACTTCTCGATGGCCATGGTGTGTCCTTTTCGTGTTGTGGTTCAGGATGCCTGAACGCTGACTCGAGTTATATCGCGTTTGCTAGAACTCACGATATATCTCGACTTCGCCGCGCGCAACCCCCGCGCAGAAAATTCTTACGAACCCACCGCCGATAGGGTCGAGCCATGCACGACGCCGTCGCACTCACCCAGCAGCTCCTCGCGATCGACTCCATCAACCCCGACCTCATGCCGGGCGCCGCCGGCGAGGCCGCCATCGCCGACTGGTGCGCGACCTGGCTCGCCGAGCGCGGCTTCGACGTGCAGCGGATCGAAGACACCCCTGGACGCCCCAGCGTCATCGCCACCGCACGCGGAACCGGCGGGGGGCGCTCGCTCCTGCTCAACGGTCACACCGACACCGTCGGCGTCGACAACTACGCCGGCGCCCCACTCTCCGGCGAACTGCGCGACGGCAAGGTGTACGGCCGCGGCGCCTTCGACATGAAAGCCCGGGTCGCCGCGATCATGGTCGCCGCCGCGCGCGCCACGGCGAACCCGCTGCGGGGCGACGTCATCCTCACCCTCGTCGCCGACGAGGAGATGGGCAGCATCGGAACCGAGCAGGTGCTGCGCCGCGTCACCGCCGACGCCGCGATCGTCACCGAGCCCAGCAATCTCGCGCTCGTGCTCGCCCACCGCGGCTTCGCCTGGTACGAGGTCGAATTCACCGGCCGGGCCTCCCACGGGTCGATGCCGCACGAAGGCGTCGACGCGATCGCGCACGCCGGAGCATTCATGCGCGAACTCGACGCACTGCGGTCGCGCCTCGAATCGGCGCCGAAGCATCCGCTGCTCAACCACAGCGCCGTGCGCGTCTCCATGATCAATGGCGGAACGGATGCCGCAACCGTGGCCCCCTCGTGCGTGCTCACCATCGAGCGGCGGATGCTGCCCGGTGAGACCCCGGACGCCACCGAGGCCCAGCTGCGCGGCATCCTCGACGAACTGGCGGCCGTCAACCCCGACCTCGACTACTCCCTCACAGCCCTCGTCGCGCGCGGCGCGTTCGAGGCCGACGCCGACTGGCCCATCGTGCAGACGCTCGCGGGGCACGCCGACCGCGTGCTCGGCCGCCCCGTGACGCGGCGGGGGGAGCCCTACTGGACCGACGCCGGCCTCATCCACGACGCCGGCATCCCCTGTCTGCTCATCGGCGTCGACGGCGGAGGCGCCCACGCCGACACCGAATGGGCCACGACCGAGTCGATCGAGCAGCTCACCGACATCCTGCACGCCACGATCACCGACTTCTGCGCCTGACCCAACCACTCGCTTGACATTGACGCAGCGTCAACGTTTAGCGTGGTGGTCATGAGCATCGAATGGTCCATTCAGGACATCGCCCGACTCTCGGGAACCACCAGCAGAACCCTCCGTCACTACGACGACATCGGGCTGCTGTCGCCCACCCGCGTCGGCCACAACGGCTACCGCTACTACGACCAGCACGCCCTCACCCGGCTGCAGCGCATCCTGCTGCTGCGCGAACTCGGCCTCGGCCTGCCCGCCATCGGCGACGTGCTCGAAGGGCAGACCCGGCACACGGATGCCCTCCACACCCACCTGCACTGGCTGCAGCAAGAACAGCACAGACTCGACCGGCAGATCGCCGCCGTCGAGACCACCATCACCAAACTCGAAGGAGGTGAACAACTCATGGCAGAAGAAATGTTTGACGGCTTCGACCACACCCAGTACAAGGATGAGGTCGAACAGCGCTGGGGAAAGGATGCCTACGCGAAAAGCGACACCTGGTACCGCTCACTGAGCAGCACCCAGAAGGCGCAGTGGAAAGCGCTCGCCGAGAAACTCGGCAGCGACTGGATCGCCGCCGCCGAATCAGGAATCGACCCGGCCGGCGACGAGGCGCAGGCTCTCGCGCAGCGCCAGTTCGACTGGCTGCGCGGCATCCCCGGCACACCCGGCGGAATGGGAGCCGGCCCCACGAAGGATTACTTCACGGGGCTCGCCGACATGTACGTCGCGGATGACCGCTTTGCCGCCAACTACGGCGGAGCAGACGGTGCGGCCTTCGTGCGCGACGCGATGCGCATTTTCGCAGACCGCAACCTCTAGGGAGGTACCGCGCTCGCGTACGCGTTGAGTTTTCTCCTCAGCTCAAACATTGATGGGCTCGGACGGCCACAAGGACCGTCCGAGCCCATCAAAACTCGACACCCCGAAAACGCATCGCTCCCGCGAGCGCTCACGTTCGGGGATTGCGGAGGAAACGCAGTCGAAGGGGTCGCGTGTTTCCGGGGTGTCGAGTTTTGAGGTGGTCTGGTGACCCTTGCGGTCACCAGACCACCTCAATGTCTGAGCTGAGGAGGAAATACTCGACCCCTGAGACGGTCGCCTACGGACTCGACTCGGCCCGCTCCTCGGCCGCATCGCTCAGCGCGGCAGGCACGAGCAGCGGCGGCATGAAGAAGCCCGCCAGGGGGCCGATGAAGAGCGCGAAGGCGAGAGTGCCGACACCGACGGTGCCCCCCAGCATCCACCCGATCGCGAGCACGATGACCTCGATGCCGGTGCGCACGACCCAGATGGGTCTGCCGGTGACGCGGTGCAGGCCCGTCATGAGGCCGTCGCGGGGGCCGGGCCCGTAGCGGGCGCCGATGTAGAGGCCGGTGGCGAAGCCGATGATGACGATGCCGAACACCATGAGCACG
>DAOMOV010000217.1:0-3561 GCA_035444505.1 Terrimesophilobacter sp. | reverse complement strand
TCTCCTGTGCGAGTGGCGCGTTTCTCACACCCGATCCTCAGGGGGCCTTCACGACCCGGTCAGGGCTTTACCAGCGTGCTGAGCCAGCAGCCAGCGCGGTTCGGAGTGTGCGCCTACGCTTAAGTCATGACTCTCGACGACATTCCCCTCACGACCCTTCACGGCGATACGACCACGTGGGGTGACGCGAAAGGCACGGCGACGCTCGTCGTCAATGTCGCGTCCCGCTGTGGGAATACGCCCCAGTATGAGGGTTTGCAGCGGTTGTACGAGAAGTATCACGAGCAGGGTCTTGAGATTCTGGGGTTCCCCTGCAACCAGTTCGGGCTGCAGGAGCCGGGTAAAGCCGACACCATTCAGGAATTCTGCACTGTGAACTACGGTGTGACGTTCCCGCTCATGAAGAAGACGAACGTCAACGGGTCGCGACGCCACCCCCTCTACAAGCGGCTCACCGAAACCCCGGATGGCGAGGGGGTCGCCGGGAACGTGAACTGGAACTTCGAGAAGTTCCTCATCGCCCCCGACGGCACGGTCACCCGGTTCCGGCCCAAGGTGCAGCCTGAGTCCGACGAGGTGGTCAACGCGATCGAGAAAGCACTCGCTTAGTCGTCGGCATCGAGTACGTCACTCGTGACGATCTCGGCCCCCGCGTGGCCGAGCTCGCCGAGCGCCGCTTCGGACGGTTCCGGTGCGACGCCCGCAATGAGGTCCGTGAACACCCGCACGCGACGACCGTGCTCGAGTGCGCCGAGCGCTGACGCACGCACACAGTGGTCGGTAGCGATCCCGACGATGTCGATGTCGATGATGCCCAGCTCGTCGAGTGTGTCGGCAACGGAAGCACCGTCATCCGTCGTTCCTTCGAAGATCGAGTAGGCGGGCACCCCTTGCCCCTTGCGAACGTGGTGGGTGACCTTCTCGAAATCGAGTGCCGGGTGGTAGTCGGCACCGGGTGACTCCGCCACGCAGTGTCGCGGCCACGAATCGACGAAGTCGGGGGTGTCGGAGAAGTGGCCCCCGTTGTCGTTATCGGCGTCGTGCCAGTCCCGCGAGGCGAACACGTAATCGTAGGAATCCGGATGCTTCAGCAGCAGTTCCGAGACGCCCGCGGCAACCGCCGCACCACCTTCGACCCCCAGCGCACCGCCTTCGGTGAAGTCGTTCTGCACGTCGATGATGAAGAGTGCCTTCGTCATGGTGATCTCCCCTGTTGTCTAGTAGTTCGACAGGCTGTTCCCGCAGGCGAACACGGCGGCGGTCAGTGAGTCGAGGGCAGCATCCGCGTTGGCGTCGACGCTGCCGAGCGCGTAGAACGCGAACGCCAGGTTGGTGCCGTCTTCGGCGCTGATGAGCCCCGCGAGTGTGCGGGCAGTGGCCGTCGCGCCCGACATTCCCTTGACGTGGCCTCGTGCTGGTTCGTTCGCTCCCGAGAATCGGGACGCGAGCGAGCCGCTGTCACCGGCGACGGCGAGCGGTTCGTACACGGCAAGCTGGTGGCCCGTCTCTTCGCCGAGCTCTTTCATGAGCTGAGCCATCAGGCTCGGAGGCACCGTCGACTTCGGGCTGAGACCACTGCCGTCGACGACGAAGATCTGCGAACCGTCGAGACCGAGCTGTGCCACAGCGCCGGGGATAACTTGGTTGAGCGAGGAAGCGGAGCCGTTGAGGCCCGCCTCGGATGACACTTTGCGCGCGAGCATCTCGGCGAGTGTGTTGTCGTGGGTCGCGATCATGTAGCGCACGAGCACGTCCACGGGTTGTGAGCTCACTTCGGCAAGCAGCGTTGCACCCGGTGACACTGCACCCGGAACCACTGTCGCACTGCTGACGCCCAGCGCGCTGGCGAAGGCTTGGGCGCGGCAGGGTCGCTGCTTCGCGCGCTGGTGAACGAGCTGGGGTCGGCGCGGTCGCCGTCGATCATGAGTGGCACGATTCGGGGCACGGTGCCGGAGGTGAGGGCGCTCGATTCCCAGTCCGTATTCCAGGTGTCGGCCGATGACCACGCGGTCGTGTCGTAGAAGATCTTTGTGATGGGCTGCTTGACGAACGTCGGAGCTGGCGGTGGTGTCTGGGTCGGGGTCGGTGACGCGGAAGGTTCAGGGCCCTCCGGGTCCTCTGGATCTTCTGACGGGGTCGGCGACGGTGTCGGTGAGGGGGAGGGTGCGGGCACCTCGGTGGGTGGGTTGAGCGTGTCCCACGCACTCTGAGTAGCGGATGCGAGCGTTGCTAGCTTCGGTGCGCCACGGTACAGGCTCTCCTGCCCGCCCGGCAGACGGCTCAGGGTAGGATCACCTCCACCTACCAGCACAATGCTGCCGGGCTCGGTTCCCGCGTACACCCTCGTGGTGAACTGGAAGTCGGGTCCGAGGGACGCAATCGCTGCGACGCCGGTGAGCACCTTGACGAGATCGGCCGGGGTCGCCCCTGCGTCACCGTCGCGGTCGAACAGCACCTCACCGGTGTCGATGTTGATGACGGTGCCAGAGAACACGCCGAGGCGTGCATTCTCAGCAAGCTCGGAAACGGAGCAGGTGCGCAAGATCGCGGGCTGCGCGATGTCCAGGGGAACGAGGCGATCCTCGATCGGTAGGTCAATGGGCGGTTTCGGGGCGGTGGTTTGCGATCCAACCTGGACTCCCGCGTACACAGCGCCTGCGCTCAGCATGACGAACACGACACCCAGCGCCGTTGCGAGCAGCGTCGTGCGCTGCTTGGGCGTGAGCGACCTCGGCTTACCGGAGTCGTCCGTCACAGAGCCGTCCGTGACCGAGCCATCCGTCACCGTCGGGTCAGCACCCGACTTGCCTTTCTTGGCGGCGCGGGGTGCCTTAGCGGGCTTCGCGTTCGCGTTCCTGGCCGCGCGACGGCTGAGTGGTTGCTGATCGGTCACCCAGCAATGATAACCGTGACCACCTGTGGAGACGGTGACGGTCCGAAGCGCGGGGAACAGTGCTCAGTAGGGTGCACCCACACAGCACGGCTTCCCGAAATCTCGCAGTCGACCCTGCGATCATGGAATCCGCCCATTGGAGCCGCCTGGGAGAATCGAACTCCCGACCTTCTCATTACGAGTGAGACGCTCTACCGACTGAGCTAAGGCGGCGGGCCCGCGCAACTACGCCGACACAGCACGATAGCCTAGCCGATCAGGCCGCTCCGAGATAACACGCCAACCGGTGGCACCCAGCGTGTGTCAGCACTGGAGCCCGTCGGTCGGTACCGCTCCGTTCACGAAGTAGTTGTCCACCGCATCCTGAATACACCTGTTCGACTTGTTGTACGCAGTGTGGCCCTCACCCTCGAAGCTCACGAGCACGCCGCTGTCGAGCTGCTCGGCAAGGTTCACCGCCCACTCGTACGGAGTCGCCGGGTCACCGGTCGTGCCGATGACGACGATCGGATCGGCCCCGACCGCGTGAATGGGACTCCGATCTCGCGTCGAGGGGTACGGCCACCCGTCGCACGACACGTCGTAGCCCATGTACGGTCCGAACAGGGGCGACGCCTGGATCAGTCGATCCGTGGCCACCCTCACCTCGTCATTCGTCGCCAGGTTGT
>DAOMOV010000216.1:0-3578 GCA_035444505.1 Terrimesophilobacter sp. | reverse complement strand
ACGTCGCCGGGGCCGGTTCCCCGGAACTCGGCGACACGAGCGTCAACAACCTCATCCCCATGGTCTTCGAACGACTCGATAGCGATCAGCGCCCGCGCATCTTCGGCGACGACTACAATACGCCCGACGGAACCTGCATCCGCGACTACATCCACGTCGTCGACCTCGCCGAAGCCCACTTGGCGGCACTCGAAAACCTGAAGCCCGGTCACCGCGTCTACAACGTCGGCACGGGCACCGGCTCGAGCGTGCGCGAAATCATCGACCTCATTCGCGACATCAGCGGGAGCACCCACGAGCCCGTCATCGAACCGCGGCGACCCGGCGACCCCGACTCGGTCGTCGCCACCGTCGACCGCATCCGCGACGAACTCGGCTGGAGTGCCCGGCTCACGACCCGCGATGCCGTCGAAAGCGCCTGGACGGCACACGCGGCACGCCGCTGGGCGCCTAGCCCAACTCGTGGCGCTTCGTCTTCGCCGCGATGAGAGTGAACAGCAGCAGGCCGCCCTCCACGAGCAGGCGACTCTCCGAGATCGACTGCACCAGCAGGGCAGCGAGAACCAGCAGCGGCAGCACCGTCAACGCGACAAACGGTTCAACCGAAGCCGCACGAACCCGACGGCGATCAATCGCCAACCACCACGTGCGCACCGCGGTCACCAGCACCAGCGCACTGAACACCGCAAGGCCCAGCACACCCAGCTGCATCCACACGTCCAGCCACGCGTTGTGAGCCTGCAGCTGGTAAACACCATCGATCCTCGCCAGCGTGCCCAGCGGGTCCACCCACGGCGCCCAGTGGCTGATCCACCCCCAGCCGAACCACGGTCGCTCAGAAGCCAGGCCGATCACCGCATCCCAGATCTGCACCCGGCCCGACAGAGTCGACGACTTGTCCAGCACATCGAAGATCGGCGCATGGAACAGAATCACCACACCCACGGCGACCGATGCCGACACGCCTGAAACGATGTACGCATTGGCCCTCTCGTGATCATTCCTGGCGCGGCGGATCAGACTCACCGCCACCACGAGAAAACCGACCACCACCAGCGCTGCGAGCACCGTGGCGGAGCGAGTCAGCAGCCCCACAGCGATCGCAGCCGTCATCGACGACCAGCCTGCGAGCATCCGCACCCGTTTGTCGACGAGCTGCACCCCGAACACGATGACCCCCAGCAGAGCGAGGAAACCCAGCAGGTTCGAATTGCCGACAATCCCCTGAATCTTGCCCCCGTGAAACAGATTCGCCAGTGACCAGTACTCAAGAGCGGGAATCGTGTCTGTCTCAGCGTGCCGCAAATACCACAGTGGCAGAAGCGGAACCTGCACGAACAGCGCCACAATCAGCTCGAACAGGAGCGACAGTCCGAGGACGGTTCGCAGCACGTAGCCCAGGTAGCGCAACAGGTCATCCCACGGGATCGCCACCGCGAGAGCCACAGCACCAGTGACCGTTGCCCACGTCGTCGCCGAACCCAGTACCGACATCCACGGGTAGTGCGACCACGCAATCGACACCGTCGTGAGCAGCAGAAACGCCAGCAGCGGAATCGGAAGACCGCGAATCGCCCACCGGTCACGCCCCACAGAGAGCACCACAAGCGACGTGAGCGCGAGCGTTGACACGATCACGCCGTAGCCCCACCAGCCAAGAACCGCACGCACGGCGTCGGGCGCAAGCAGACTGAACAGCAGAGTGGACGCGAAAACAACGCGGAATCTTCCGCCGAGCAGCATGAATCAAGCCTAGGCGGTCATTGGTACCGTTGAACCGCAGGACTCACCCACGCACACCGCCCCCGCGGCGCGGCACGCAAAGGAACACCACCCTGATTGCCACCATCAGCAACACCCCGCGCCTCGCGGCATGGGGCTCGACGACGGCCATCGCGCAGCTCCTCGGCACCGAACCCAGCGGTGGGCCCGAAGCCGAGCTCTGGTTCGGCGCGCATCCGGCGTCACCGGCTCGCATGGTCGACGACCTCAGCCCCCAGGGCCACGTCACCCTTGACGAGTGGTTCGCCGACAGTCGAGAAACGGATGGCGACAGCACCGCGACGTGGCTGCCATTCCTGCTCAAGGTGCTCGCCGCAGCCAAGCCACTCTCACTGCAAGCCCACCCGACCGCGGCACAGGCGCGCGAAGGCTACGACCGCGAGAACGCCGCAGGCGTGCCACTCGACGCACCCCAGCGTAACTACCCCGACCCGCACCCCAAACCCGAACTCATCGTCGCACTGAGCGAGAGGTTCGACGCGCTCGTCGGCTTTCGACCCATCAGCGAGTCGAAGGCGATCTTTGAGGAGCTCGGCGAGCCCGAGGCCGCCGCGCGGCTCGACGACCTGCCCGTGTTCGTCGCATGGTTGCTCTCGCGCGGCGCCGGCGTCGACGAGCTCGTGGAGCGGGTGAGTCGGCACGACTTCACCGATCCAGAAACGCTTCGCCTCGTGCGGAACCTCGCCGACGACTACCCCGGTGACCCCGGGATCGTGCTCGCCCTCACCCTCAATCGCGTGACGCTGCGCCCCGGCGACGCGCTGTACGTGCCCGCCGGAACGATCCACGCCTACCTTGAAGGGCTCGGAATCGAGCTCATGACCGCCTCCGACAACGTGCTCCGCGGCGGCCTCACCGTGAAGCACGTCGACGTGCCAGAACTGCTCACCGTACTCGACTGCACTCCGGGCGCCGCACCACGTCTCACACCCCAGCGGGTCACCGACACCCACACGGTCTACCACCAGCAGGGAACCGCGCCGAGACTCGATCTGGCAACGGGAGACGCCAGCATCAACGCTTCGGGGCCCGTCATCGCGCTGTGCGTGGACGGACACTTCGACCTGCGCGGGCAGCACAGCACGACGACGATGGGCAGGGGCGAGGCGCGGCTCATCTCCGCCGACGAATCGCCGCTCACCGTGACGGGGGCAGGCTCCGTCTACTTCGCCTCTGCGGTTCGCGATTGACACCCTTTCGGGGGCGTTTCACAAACGGAGAACATTCGAGCAGTGGTTTAAGCTTTCGAATCTTCCGCTTGACCTCAGCGAATTACACCGGTGTAATTAACACCAACGCGACACGGCTCACGTTCGCGGGTTCGGCCGGAAGGATGTGCTATGACGATCTCTGATCGCCGCCGGGAGGTTCCCGGTGACTGGTTCGTCGACCCCGTTCGCCTCGGCGTTCCCGGAGTACGGAGCCCCGGCACGCAGAGCCCCGGCTCTCGATCGGACGTTGACGACGACGGAGTTCTCGCCTGGCAGTCCGACGCCCTGTGCGCCCAGACCGACCCTGAGGCGTTCTTCCCCGAGAAGGGCGGCTCGACGCGCGACGCGAAACGCATCTGTGCGTCCTGCGAAGTGAAGGCCCAATGCCTCGAGTACGCCCTCCAGAACGATGAGCGTTTCGGCATCTGGGGCGGACTCTCCGAGCGGGAGCGCCGCAAGCTGCGCAAGCGCGCGTAGCCTCTCAGAATGCAGCGTAGAGTCACCGCGATCCTGGTCGCACACGGCGGTGGCCCGTACCTCGAGCGCACCCTCGCCTCCCTCGCGCGGCAGACGCGAAAGCCAGAC
>DAOMOV010000215.1:0-3591 GCA_035444505.1 Terrimesophilobacter sp. | reverse complement strand
TGTTCGTGTACCGGAAGAAGACTGCGGTGCCGTCGTGGGTGCTGTGGGCGATCGGCGGCCTCACCCTCGCGAACGTCGTCATCGCCGTCGTGATGTAGCAATGCCTCGGGTTGCCGTTGCCCAGGTGGGTTCGAAGGTCTTCGATACGCCGGGCACGATGATGCGCCTGCGCGAGCTGGTCGCCGAAGCGCAGGCCGAGCGCGTCGAGTTTCTCGTCTTCCCGGAGGCGTTCGTCGGCGGCTACCCCAAGGGCCTGGACTTCGGTGCACGTGTCGGCTCCCGCACGCCGGAGGGTCGCGACGACTTCCGGCGCTACTTCGATTCCGCGATCACGGTGCCCGGCCCGGAGACCGACGAGTTGACCGCCCTCGCCGCCGAGTCCGGCATGACCATGGTGGTCGGCGTGATCGAACGCGACGGAGGCACCCTCTACTGCACCGCGGTCTACCTTTCACCCACCGACGGGCTCGTCGGCAAGCACCGCAAGCTCATGCCGACGGCGAGCGAACGACTCATCTGGGGGCAGGGTGATGGCTCAACGCTTGAGGTGTTCGATTCGCCCGCAGGCCGATTTTCGGCGGCGATCTGCTGGGAGAACTACATGCCTCAGCTGCGGCTCGCCCTCTACGGGCAGGGCGTGCAACTGTGGTGCGCACCTACCGTCGACGACCGCGACGAGTGGCAGACGACGATGCGGCACCTCGCCTATGAGGGCCGGATGTTCGTGCTCAGCGCCTGCCAGTATCTCACCCGGGTCGATGCACCGGATGCGTACGACGCCATCCAGGGCGACGACTCTGACACGGTGCTGATTCGCGGCGGCAGCGTCATCGTCTCACCGCTCGGCGAGGTGCTGGCCGGGCCCGTCTACGGTGAGCAGGCGCTGCTCGTGGCCGACATCGACCTGGGCGAGATCGCGCGCGGCAAGTACGACCTCGACGTCGTCGGACACTACGCGCGCCCCGATGTATTCAGCCTCAGCGTCGACACGACACCGCGCGCCGCAGTCAGCCGCAACTCGACGATCGAGTAGCGCGAAGCGCGTATCGAGATCACCGAGCGACTAGGTGAGGAACAGCGCCTTGAGGCGGCGCGTCGTCAGCGTCATGCCGACGAGGATCATCGCCAGGTAGTAGGCGACGTGCCAGAACATCATCGGCGACAGCATGCCGGTGGTGAAGCCGCGAACCAACTCCACCCCGTGCCACAGCGGCAGCGCCTGGATGATCCACTGCATCCACTCCGGGTAGACGCTGAGCGGGTAGAACGTGGCCGACAGCAGGAACATGGGCAGCAGCACGAAGTTGATCCAGTCCATGTGCTGGAACGTCTTCATGTAGCTCGTGATGCCCATGCCGAAGCTCGCGAAGCCGAAGGCGATGAGCAGCACTGCGGGCAGGGCGAGGATGGCGGTCCACGACAGGTTCAGGCCGAGCACCTGCATGACGATCATGAAACCGCACGCGTAGACGAGTCCGCGCAGCAGCGCGAGCATGATCTCGCCGAGGGCCACGTCGAAGGGACCGAGCGGGGTGGCGAGCATGCCGTCGTAGAGCTTGCCGAAGTTCAGCTTGAAGAACACGTTCCAGGTCGAGTCGAACACGGCGCCGTTCATCGCCGACACCGCCAGAAGCGCGGGTGCGATGTAGGCGGCGTAGGGCACGCTCGCACCGTTCGGCAGCTCGATGTCGCCGATGAAGGTGCCCAGCCCGATGCCCATGGCCAGCAGGTAGAAGACCGGTTCGAAGAAGCCGGAGACGACGATGAGCCAGTTAGTCTTCGCGGTCGCCTGGATGCCGCGCGACATCACCGAGCGCGCGTTGCCCGCGTAGATCGAGGGCAGCAGCAGGGGGCGCTGCACCTGCACGAGGGGTTCGGCCGCGGATGTCGTGGTGGTCACTTGTTGAGCCTCCTCACCGCGAGGCGGCGGGCGATGACCCAGCCGACGACGACGAGCGCGAGCAGATAGACGATGTGCACTGCGGTGAGCCATCCCGGCTCCTCGTATCCGTAGGCGATGACGCGGGAGAGCTCCACACCGTGCCAGAGGGGCGAGATCCAGCCGATCCAGTGCAGGAACGAGGGGAGAGTCTCCAGCGGAAAGAAGGTGCCCGAGAAGAGGGTGAGGGGGATGATTCCGAACCGCATGATGTAGGCGATCTGGCCCCGGTCATCCTGCATGCTCGTCGCATAGGCCATGAGCACGGTGCCGATCGACATGCCGGTCGCGGTGGCGACGATGATCGTCAGCCATCCCCACGACCCCGGCACCGCGCCGAACGCCATCATGAACAGGTAATAGATCGCGCTCGTGCCGAGCAGCCGGATGGTCACCGCATAGGTGACACCGTTGATGATCTGCCCGCCCGAGATGGGGGCGGAGTTGATGGCGAAGAAGATCGGGTTCCACTTGAAACCGAGCAGGATCGGGTACGTGAACTCCTCGGTCGCGACCGTGAGCGCGGCGCTGCACAGCAGGGCAGGGGCGACGAACACGAGGTACGGCACGGCGGATGCGCCCTCGCCGATGTTCGTGTCGATGAGGGTGGCGAGCCCGACGCCCAGCCCGTAGAGGTAGAGCATGGGCGTGCCGATGCTCGTGGCGATCATGGTCTGCAGGTAGGCGAGCATGCCACGGAGGCGGTGCTCGGCAACATACCAGCCGCCCCTGCGGCGCATTTTCGCGCCGAGGGCCATTGCGGTTTCTTGAACCTCGGCGTTGCTGTAGCCGGTGATGGTGGTCATTCGATGAGGCTCCGTTCCGCGCGCTGGAGCACAGAGCGACGGTCATTTCTGACCGTCGCTGCGACGCCAGCGCCGACGCCCGTCCCGGGCGTTGGTCGTGTGCCAATGAATGCGTTACTCATTCGATCAAGCTCCGTCCCGTGAGCCGCAGGAACACGTCTTCGAGGCTCGAGCGCCGCACGAGGCTGGTGACGGGGTTGAGTCCCTGCTCAGTCACCTTGGCGAGCTCCTGCTCGCCGTTGTCGGCGTAGATGAGGATGCGGTCGGGCAGCTCCTCGATACGGTCGCCGATACCGGCGAGTCGTTTCGCGACGGTCGCATTGTGCTCGCTGCCGAACCGCAGCTCGAGCACCTCGCGCGTGGAGTACTGCTTGATGAGGGCGGCGGGCGAGCCCTCCGCCATGATGGTGCCCTTGTCGATGACGACGAGCCGGTCGCAGAGCTGTTCGGCCTCATCCATGTAGTGGGTCGTGAGCACGAGGGTGGTGCCCTGCTCCTTGAGGCGGAAGAGGCGGTCCCAGAGGATGTGCCGCGCCTGCGGGTCGAGCCCGGTGGTGGGTTCGTCGAGCAGCAGGATGCGCGGGTTGTTGATGAGGCCGCGGGCGATCGTGAGGCGGCGCTTCATGCCGCCGGAGAGGTCGTCGACGCGCGACTTGGCCTTCTCGGTGAGCTGCGCGAACTCGAGCAGCTCGTCGGCTTTCGTCTGAAGGTACTTGCGCGGCAGACCGAAGTAGCGGCCGTAGACGAGCAGGTTGTCGCGCACCTTCAGCTCGGTATCGAGGGTGTCGGCCTGCGGCACCACGCCCAGCTGCGACCGGATCTCGGGGCCGTACTCGTTGGGGTCGA
>DAOMOV010000214.1:0-3593 GCA_035444505.1 Terrimesophilobacter sp. | reverse complement strand
CGGCCAGAATCTCTGGTGCGGTGCGGGTGAGGAGGGTGTCGGACACGCCCCCAGTCTACGAAACCGTTCGGGGAAGTCCGAGTTCGTGCGCCATGGCGTCGAGACGCCTGTACCGGGTGAACAGCGTGGCACCGGGAGCGAGCAGCACAGAGGCGAGCAGGTGAGCATCAACGAGACTGAGGCCGCGCCCGTACAGCCGGTATGTGTCGACGAAGTGGAGCACCTCGTCGTGGCTCGCCACGGGTGCTGCGGGAAGGTTGCGAAGAAGGTCGATTATCCGGTCGCGGTCACGAAGGGCGCCGAGGGCAAGTTCGCCGACAACGAGCGGATGCTGCAGCACCATCGCATTGTCGAGCAGCCGCACGAGTTCGTTGTCCGTGTGGTGGAAGTGGTCGATCCACACCGAGGTGTCAACGAGAATCATGGGTGCGCGAGGATCACTGCCTAAGCGGCGCCGCGCTCTCGGGGTGCCGCTTCAGCTTTCGCATCAGTGCCACCGAGCAGTGCGAGGCGGCGGGCGCTTTCACGCTGGATGAGCGCTTCAAGACCTTCACGCACGAGGGCGGTCTTCTCCGTGGTGCCGGTGAGTTTCATGGCTTCGCTCACAAGCGCATCGTCCAGGGTTACCGTCGTTCTCATGCATCGATTTTAGCATCATCTGATGCACTTTTCGGTGCTCACTGGAAGCGCACGGTGCTGGTTCGACCGGAGAGTGCCCGGCCGCTGAGCGCGGTGCTCACTGCGTGGCGCACGACGTCACCGGAGTAGCCCTTGCGCTGCAGGAACCCACCGAGCCTGCGGACGGCCGTGTCGCGGTCGAGGCCACTGAGCCGACCGGCACGCTGCTCGGCGAGGGCGAGTGCACGGCCGAACTCATCGTCGACGTCAGTGTCCGCGTCGAGTTCGCGGAGTGCGGTCTCGATGGTGTCATTGTCGAGTTTGCGGCGCCGGAGTTCCGCAACGACTGCTGTGCGCCCGAGCCGTTTGCGCTCGCGCTGTGTGCGGATGATCTGCTCTGCGAGGGCCGCGTCGTCGATGAGGCCCACACCCTCGAGTCGTGCCAACTCGGCTTCAATCGTCTCGGGGTCGAGCTGGCGACTGCGAAGAATTGCCTCGAGCTCTCGGCGTGACTGACCACGGCGGGTGAGGGCGTGCATGGCGACGTTCTCGGCGCGAACGGATGCTGCTGGTGCGGGCTGTGCAGACGACTCAGCGGTCGGTGGCGCGGTCACGCCGGGCAAGTAGATCACCTCGGCGAGACCGTCACCACCCGCTGTCGCCATTGTCAGGCGCTGACCGCTTCGCGCGCGTCGGACAGGTCGGCGACGTTCGTGGGCGCCTTGGTTGACGTCGGCTCCTCGGCCACCTTGTCTGCGGCAGCTCCGGCTGCAGCGGCCTTGTCCGTCGCGGCCTTGTCTGCCGCAGCCTGATCTGCGGCGGCCTGCGCCGCCTGTGCCGCCCTCGCCTCGGCACCGATGCCGAGCTTGAACATGATCTTCTTCTCGATCTCCGCGGCGATCTCGGGGTTGTCGAGGAGGAACTTGCGGGAGTTCTCCTTGCCCTGACCCAGCTGGTCGCCGTCGTAGGTGTACCAGGCGCCCGACTTCTTCACGATCTCGTGCTCGACGCCGAAGTCGAGCAGGCTTCCCTCACGCGAGATGCCCGTGCCGTAGAGGATGTCGAACTCGGCCTGCTTGAAGGGCGGGGCCATCTTGTTCTTGACGATCTTGACGCGCGTGCGGTTGCCCACGGCATCCGTGCCGTCTTTGAGCGTCTCGATGCGGCGGATGTCGAGCCGCACCGAGGCGTAGAACTTGAGCGCCTTGCCACCCGAGGTGGTCTCGGGGCTGCCGAAGAACACCCCGATCTTCTCGCGCAGCTGGTTGATGAAGATCATCGTCGTGCCGGTCTGGTTGAGCCCACCCGCGAGCTTGCGGAGTGCCTGCGACATGAGGCGCGCCTGAAGGCCCACGTGGGAGTCGCCCATCTCACCCTCGATCTCGGCGCGGGGCACGAGCGCGGCAACAGAGTCGACGACGATGAGGTCGATCGAACCGCTGCGCACGAGCATGTCGGCGATCTCGAGAGCCTGCTCCCCCGTGTCGGGCTGCGACACCAGCAGGGAGTCGATGTCGACGCCGAGCGCTTTAGCGTACGCAGGGTCGAGGGCGTGCTCCGCGTCGATGAAAGCCGCGATGCCCCCGCCCCGCTGCGCGTTCGCGATCGCGTGGAGGGTGAGCGTCGTCTTGCCCGACGACTCCGGGCCGTAGATCTCGACGATGCGGCCACGAGGCAGCCCACCGACTCCGAGAGCGACGTCAAGAGCGATCGACCCCGTGGGGATGACGGCGACGGGCGCGCGATCCTCACTGCCGAGTCGCATGATGGAGCCCTTGCCGAACTGGCGGTCGATCTGGGCGAGGGCGGTTTCCAGGGACTTTTCACGATCCGCTGCTGATGGCATTGCGAACTCCTTTGTGCTTCGTAATCGGTGTGCCTATCGGCTGTCGTTCCCTCGGGTGCCGATGGAGCCAGGCTCCCAAGCGACTCGACAAGGCTGGTGGATAGCTATCTCCAACGAGTCCGACAGTACGCCCGCCCAGTGACATTCACCGGAACCGACGGGCCAACTGTGCACAACTGCCCTCGATACCTACCTGTGGAGGAGCATACCGACATCCGAACCAATGTTCGATAGTCGCGCGGCGTGTCGCGACCCGCACAAGAACACACCACCGAGGCGACTCAGTCGTGCGGCGGCTTCAGCCCCACCCCGTACCAGCGCTCCGGCGGAACCTCCGCGGCGCGACACAGGGCGAGCCAGACATCCCTCGCATCAGCACCCGCGGCGAGAGCATCATTCGCGCTCACGTGCCCGAACTCGGCAAGCACCAGATCGCGCGACAGCGCCACGCCAAGACCCTCACCGAACTCGTCGACGACGGCCCGGCGAAACTCGCTAACCCTCACGAGGCGAACTAGCGGAGCATCAGATCGGCGTCGAAATCGGCGACGAACTCCGCCGGCACCGTGTCGGGAATCACGTCGATGCCCTCCAGCACCGCGATACGGTCACCCACCTCGCGCATGATCACCGAGATCGGCGTATCGAGCGCTTCCGCGACCGATGCGAGAATCTCGCTGCTCGCCTCCTTCTGGCCGCGCTCCACCTCACTGAGGTACCCGAGCGCCACCGACGCGCGACCCGCAACCTGCCTCAGGGTGCGCCCCTTCTGCAGGCGGAGGTCACGAAGCACGTCACCAATTTCCTGACGAACCAGAATCATGTGAACCCTCCTCCTTCGTCGTCGTCTGCCGTTGCGGTGTGGCTAGGTAGCCTACCCGCTTTGCCATACTTCACTCTAATCAGCGAACCTGTGTACTGCACTGTCATCGCAGGTTGTAACGAGAACGTCATCCGTGTTATTCCCGTGGCGCGGCGTCCAGCCACTCCCCCAGCCAGGCCAGGGCGGCATCGACTGCGGCGGTGCGAATCTCCCGGCGCGAACCCGACAAGTGCAGCTCCCGGGCGTGTGCGCCGTTCGCATCCGCAAGACCGAGAAAGACGGTGCCCACGGATGCTTCGCCTTGGG
>DAOMOV010000213.1:0-3646 GCA_035444505.1 Terrimesophilobacter sp. | reverse complement strand
ACAACGAGTCGATTGAGGCGCTCAAGGAACGGGTGCCCGACAAGCTGTCGGGGTCGGTCGATGTCGACGACGCAGACAACCCCGGCGGGTTTGAGCTTCCTGGCGCCGACCTCACCGACATGGAGCTCGATGTCGTTGTGCTGCCGCCGCAAGCCGACGAGTTCACGTGCGTCAGCTGCTTCATCGTGAAGCACCGCTCGCAGATCGACCACGAGGAGAAGCTCGGGCCGATCTGCGTCGAGTGTGCGAGTTAGCCGACTCGCTCGTCCCGCAGTGCTGCGAGGAGTTCGTCGGGCCTCCTCGTCGACACAAGCCAGTAGGGCGTTGAGTCGGCAGGGTCGGTGATCGTGACCCTCACGACGGGGTCCACCCACCCGCGGATCACGAGCCACGCGCGCGCATCCAGTCGCTGGCCGCGCTCCAGAGTTGCGTCGCTGCCACGGAAGGCCGCGGCCTCGCCCACAAACGTGCGGTCGATGCGCGCGCGCCCGGCGGCGAACTCGCTCGCCGTCACTTCGATCACCGGGGCCGCCATGATGAGCGCCAGCACGATGAGTCCGTACAGGGTCAGCGCGACTCCAGCGCCCACCCACCCGTTGATCGGCAAGAACACGATGAAGCTCGCCGGAATCACCAGCGCCGTGGACACGAACACCCACGGTGCCGCATGAACCTTTTCGCGAAACAGCGTCATGCACCCATTTGACCAGACTCCGCGCTCCCCGCGCGCCACAAGCGCGCCGTCGCCCCGTGACGCGACCCTGCACTAGCCTCGATGCGTGAGCGATCAACCAGTCGTGCCCTTCGTGGGCGAGACTGCACCGAGCTATGCACTTCCGGGAGACGCGGGAGCCGACATCCGCTCGGCGCACGACCTCGTGCTGCAGCCGGGAGAGCGGGCTACGGTCGGCACGGGCACCGCGATCGCTCTGCCGGAGGGGTTCGTGGCATTCGTTGTTCCCCGCAGCGGCCTCGCCTCGAAGCACGGCATCACCATCGTCAACAGCCCCGGCACGGTCGACGCCGGTTACCGAGGGGAGCTCCGCGTGACACTGCTCAACACGGATGCGCGTGAACCGTACGCGATCAGCGCCGGCGACCGCATCGCCCAGCTTGTCATCATGCCCGTGTCGCGCGCCCAGTTTGTCGCGGTAGAGTCACTGACCGACAGCGATCGCGGCACAGCAGGATTCGGATCCACCGGGTACGGGGCGGCGCACCGCGATTCGGAGACGGACTCAGGAGCACAGCAGTGAACGCCAACGAGGAGCAGGCTGGTACCGAGCGCATGGGGCAGGCAAAGTCCGCCCCCGCAGACCGGGAAACCGCGGGGCCGCTCGACGAGACAGAAGCGAGTGCCGTTCGCCCCTACATCGACCTCGGCGGAGTGAAGCTCGTGCCGCGCGACGGCATGCAGGTGCGCCTTGAGGTCGAAGAGGGCAGCAAGCGTGTGGTGGCGGTCGGACTCGACATCGGCGGCTCCACGCTGCAGGTTCAGCCTTTCGCCGCTCCGCGCTCCGGGGGGCTGTGGCATGAGATTCGCGACCAGATCGCCGAACAGATCGCGAAACAGGGTGGAACCACGTCCCTTCAGGTGGGCCCGTTCGGTCCGGAGCTCCTCGCGCAGATCCCCGCGTCGGCCCCAGGCCAGCCCGGTACGACCCGTGTCGCCCGTTTCGTGGGCGTCGACGGACCCCGCTGGTTCCTTCGCGGCGTCATCGCCGGCGAGGCAGCAACCAATCGAGACGCCGCAGCGGTCATCGAAGACGTCTTCCGCAGCGTTGTCGTCGTGCGCGGCAACACACCCATGCCGCCCCGTGATCTCATTCCGCTGCAAATGCCGCAGGGAACAGCGACACCGGGTACGCGCACCGCGGGAAGCCCCACGAGCGCATGACCGACAAAGCGACCGACCCGCAGTCCGCCAACCCCCAGTCCGCCAACGGGGAGCTCTCCTTCTCCCAGGCCGTCTCCGAGGGGGTCTCCGCTGCTGCCAAGAAGGCGGGAATCGGTCAGGTCGCCCCCGGCGAGATGCCCACGGGTCAGTCGCTGTGGAAGGCCGTCGGCGGCCTGCGGGGCGTGATCGAAGCCATCGTGCCAGGCCTCGGATTCCTCATCACCTACATGTTCACGGGCGAGCTCTTCCTCTCGGTGGCAGCCCCCGTCGTGCTGTCCCTCGTCTTTGTCGCCATCCGCGTGCTCACCAAGTCGCCGGTCACGCAGGCGCTCGCGGGTGTCTTCGGTGTCGCGCTCTCGGCGGGGCTTGCGCTCTTCACGGGGCGTGCGGAAGACAACTTCGCTATCGGGCTCGTCATCAATGCGGTGTCATTGAGCGTGCTGCTCGTGAGCCTCGCCGTGCGCTGGCCCCTCGTGGGCATCATCGTCGGCATTCTCGCCAATGAGGGGTCGTCGTGGCGCGACAACCCGGCGAAGCGTCGCATCCTGGTCATTGCGACATGGCTGTGGGTGGGTCTTTTCGCCTTTCGTCTCGGCGCGCAGGCACCCATGTACTTCTCTGGCCAGACCGAGTGGCTCGCCGCGACGAAACTCATCATGGGTGTTCCGCTGTATGCGGCCATGTTGTGGATCACGTGGTTGCTCGTACGATCGGTGTATGCGCGCGAGTCGGAAGCGCAGGCCGTGAGCGGCAACACCTGATAGGATTTATCTTGATATCAAGATAGTTTTCGTCGGGCGTAGACTTCGACGAGAGGCGTAGTGGCACTTTTGAGCAAAGGGGACACCAATGTCGGCAGTCAATAGCTTCGGAGCGAAAGACACTCTCACCGTCGGGGGAACCGACTATGAGGTGTTCCGCATCAACACCGTTGACGGGCACGAGCGACTGCCCTTCAGCCTCAAGGTGCTGCTGGAGAACCAGTTGCGCACCGAAGACGGCAAGAACGTCACCAGGGCGCAGATCGAGGCACTCGGCAACTGGGATGCGAAGGCCGAGCCGAACACCGAGATCCAGTTCACGCCGGCTCGCGTCATCATGCAGGACTTCACCGGTGTGCCCTGCATCGTCGACCTCGCCGTCATGCGCGAGGCCGTCGCCAAGCTCGGTGGCGACCCCAAGAAGATCAACCCCCTCGCTCCCGCCGAGCTCGTCATCGACCACTCCGTCATCGCCGACCTCTTCGGCAGCGCAGACGCCTTCGAGCGCAACGTCGAGATCGAGTACGAGCGCAACGGCGAGCGCTACCAGTTCCTGCGCTGGGGCCAGACCGCGTTCGACGACTTCAAGGTTGTTCCTCCCGGCACGGGAATCGTGCACCAGGTCAACATCGAGTACCTGGCGCGTGTCACGATGACCCGCGAGGTCAACGGGGTGCTGCAGGCCTACCCCGACACCCTCGTCGGCACAGACTCGCACACGACCATGATCAACGGCCTCGGCGTGCTCGGCTGGGGCGTCGGCGGCATCGAGGCGGAGGCGGCGATGCTCGGCCAGCCGCTGTCGATGCTGCTGCCGGAAGTGGTCGGCTTCAAGCTCAAGGGCAAGCTCAAGGACGGCGTGACCGCCACCGATCTGGTGCTGACCGTGACCCAGATGCTGCGCAAGCACGGCGTGGTCGGCAAGTTCGTCGAGTTCTACGGCCCCGGCCTCGACGACCTGTCGGTGGCCGACAAGGCGACCATCGCC
>DAOMOV010000212.1:0-3656 GCA_035444505.1 Terrimesophilobacter sp. | reverse complement strand
GTGCATCTCCGGCTTCACGGTCGCGAAGTGGCGCAGGAACGGCACGATCAGCACACGGCGGTCCTCGCTCATGAGCCGGTAGTCCTGGTGCAGGTCGTGCGTGAACTTAGCGATCGTGTCGTCGTCGATCACCTGCGGCTTGCGGCCGAAAGTGACGCGGCGCACGAGCCCATTGATGAAGCGCGCCGCCCCCCGACCGAAGCCGTCGATGCGGCGGCGGCTGCTCGCGAGAACGAGAAACAGGATGATCACGGAAAGCGTCGCGATGACGAAGCCGCCCGCGAGCCAGTAGACGAGTGCGGTGGCCTGCCCGCTGATGGCGAGCACGATGACGGCCGTGGTCATGAGGGTGATGAAGGAGACGAAGATGAGCACGAAGCGGATGAGCTGCCCCATGGTGGAGTTGCCGCCGCTCACCCCGTAGTGGCTGAGCTTCCAGCCGATGTAGGAGATGCCCGCCGCACCCCCGCTCGGCAGCACGTGGTTGACGAAGTTGAACTCGAGCGACATGCGCGCCGCACCGAGCGGGTGCAGGCTGCGCAGGGTGCCGCGGCGGCGCAGGTACGAGAACAGCACCTCACCGGTCGCGACGTAGCTGAGCAGCTGCGCGGGCAGCAGGAGCGCGAGGATCCACAGGTTGACCTGACCGAGGTAGCCGAACGCCTTCTCGATCTCGGGCCACAGCGTGATGACGAGGATGACGAGAACAATGCCCGTGAAGATGCTCAGCCAGGTGCGGAACGACCGCATCAGGTGGCCCACCTCTCCGGATTGCCGAAACGGTGCTTGGCGAGGGTGAGACTATCGGTGTCGTAGTAGCGCTTGAGCTTGCTGAAGTCGATGGTGCGGAACATGTGGCACTTCACGACGAGGTCGGGGCTGAACCGTACGCGGTGCCCGTTCTTGAGCAGCGAGATGGTGACGTCGACGTCCTCACTGATGCGCTGATCGTCGAAGTTGATGCCATCACGGATGCTCTCCCACGCACTCCGCCTCAGTGCGCAGTTGTAGCCGTACATCATCGGGCTCACCCCGATGCTCTTCTCGTGCCACCGCCGGAAGGTGCTGTACCACCAGGTAGCCCAGAACCGGCCCGCGGGTGAGAACTCGGCGACGGCCGCGTTGCCCGCCAGCGCATCGACATCCGTATGCTTCCTGAACTCGCTGCGGATCGTCTCGACCCAGCGAGGCGAGACCACGGTGTCGGCGTCGATGCGGGCGATGACGTCCATTCGCGCTTCGTTGAACCCGGTCGTGCGCGCGTAGGTGATGCCCTGACGTGACTCGGCGACGACGCGCACCCCAGGAAACGCCTGAGCGATTGCGACCGTGTCATCAGCAGAGTTGTTGTCCACGATGATGATCTCGTCAGCGGGCTGGGTCTGTGCCGTGAGCGCTGTCAGACACACCTCGATGACCTTGGACTCGTTGTAGGCGGGGATGACGACGCTCACCGTCGGGCCGTTCACGCTGGTCACGTGCGCCTCCTGGGGTCGTCTGTGTGTCGATGCCGACAATCGAGCATAGCGAGCAATATCTCTCCATCAGGTAGCGTAGTAAGACCCCTTTCGGATGCCCTTCCGAACCGCTGGCAGAAATGAATAGTGGAGGCCCTCAGTGGACATCGACCTGAGCGTGCTGCGCACCATGGAACACGAGCGCGACATCCCGTTCGACGAACTCGTGACGATCATCGAGCAGGCCATCCTCACCGCCTACCTCAAGCACACGGGCCGCACCGACGCGCACCACCGCCCCGAGGGCGAGCCCGCCCCCGCTCGCGTTGAGCTCGACCGCAAGTCGGGCAAGGTGACCATCTACGTGCCCGAGCTCGATGAGGAGGGCGCCGTCGTCGGTGAAGCCGTTGATGTGCCCGAGAACTTCGGTCGCATCGGCGCGTTCGCGGCGAAGCAGGTCATCAACCAGCGGCTGCGCGACATTGCGGATGACGCGGTGCTCGGCGAGTTCCGGGGCCGCGAGGGCGACATCGTCGCGGGGGTGATCCAGCAGGGCCCGAACCCGCGCATGATCCACGTCGACCTGGGCAGTGTTGAGGCGATCCTCCCGCCCGAGGAGCAGGTTCCGGGGGAGGAGTACTCGCACGGCTCGCGCATCCGCGTGTATGTGACGAGCGTGAGCAAGGGCCTCAAGGGGCCCTCGATCACGGTGTCGCGCACGCATCCGTCGCTCGTGCGCAAGCTGTTCGCTCTCGAGGTGCCGGAGATCGCGAGCGGCGTGGTCGAGATCGTCTCCCTCGCCCGCGAGGCCGGTCACCGCACGAAGATCGCGGTGCGCGCCAACGAGCCCGGAATCAACGCCAAGGGCGCCTGCATCGGTGAGCTCGGGCAGCGCGTGCGTGCCGTCACCGCCGAGCTCAACAATGAGAAGATCGACATCGTCGACTACAGCGAAGACCTCGCGACCTTTGTCGCGAACGCTCTCTCCCCGGCGAAGGTGTCGAGCGCGTTCGTCATCGACCAGTCCTTGAAGGCGGTGCGTGCTCTCGTGCCTGACTACCAACTGTCGCTTGCGATCGGCAAGGAGGGCCAGAACGCCCGTCTCGCGGCGAAACTGACGGGTGCGCGCATCGACATCCAGCCCGATTCGGTGATGGAGTCCTAGCCCGGTCAACCCCAGGAGGGGCAGCAACCGGCGACTCGTGCGGCAAGGGACTAGTATGGAACCCGTCAGAACGTGCCTCGGCTGTCGGCAGCGGGCGGCTCGGTCCTCACTCGTGAGGGTTGTCGCTCACTCCGGCGAGGCGGTAGTGGATGCTCGCGCAACCCTGCCGGGCAGGGGCGCGTGGGTTCATCCGAATCCACGTTGTGTCTCCACCGCCATTGAGCGCAGGGCGTTTCGCCGGGCGCTCAGGGTGGAGGGTCAACTGGGTACGGAGCGACTCGCGACACAGTTTGGGGCCCCGCCCGGGGCTCCCCAGGAGAAACAGGCAGATTGACCTATGGACAACTAATGAGCGGCTCGAAATGAGACCCGTCCGCAACTAGGTCTGTTCCCGTCTCGGGGCAGGCCCGAGACAGGAGAACTGTGGCAAAACCACGCGTGCACGAGATCGCAGCAGAGCTCGGCATTGAATCTAAGAAGGCCCTTGAGAAGCTCAAGGAGATGGGCGAGTTCGTCAAGGGCCCGTCCTCGAGCGTTGAACCGCCGGTAGCACGCCGGCTCAAGGAGGCGCTTGCGGCTGAGGGCATCACCGCCCCGAAGCCGACTGAGAAGGCTGCCGAGAAGCCGAAGGCTGAGTCGAAGGCGCCCGCGAAGCCGGCCCCGAAGTCCGCTGAACCCGTCGAGACTGCGGCTGTTGCTGATGCAGGGGCGACGGATGCCGCGGCCACTCCCGCCGTTGAGGCTCCCGATTCGGTCGCTCCCGACGCTCCGCGTCCGGCGACCGGTGGGGATGAGACTCCGACTCCGGCGCGCCCCGGTGCTCCGCGTCCGGGCAACAATCCGTACGCATCGACGCAGGGCATGCAGCGCCCTGGCGCTCCGCGTCCGGGTAACAATCCGTACGCGTCGACGCAGGGCATGCAGTCGCGCCCGTCGCCATCGAACATTCCGCGGCCAGCGGCCCCGCGACCCGGCGCACCCCGTCCGGGCGCTCCTCGTCCGGGTGCTCCCGGACGTACAGGTGCTGGTGCGGG
>DAOMOV010000211.1:0-3695 GCA_035444505.1 Terrimesophilobacter sp. | reverse complement strand
GCTGTGGCTTCAGGATGTGGGTGGTCGGGTATCCCCCGAGTGCTTGCGCCCAGCTATCAGCCACTTACACGAGGACGATTTTCGGCTGCACCCCGCCCAACGAGGATTTGCCGGTTGCCGAATCGTTTGCCAGCGGTGAGCCCAACGGGTCTTCCAGAAGTGCACGCACTTCGATGTCGGTCACGGCGTTTAAACTCGGCGTCGTGGGTTCTGTTGGGTCGTCGAGGTCCCACAGCTGAATCGCGCCCGCCACGTCGCGACCGTACCGGGCAAGAAATGCGAGGGTGTCGCCACGCCGGAGTCCCCCCTGCGCGAGCATGTAGTCGTACTGGTCGCCCTCGGGCAGGAGTTCGGCGAACCAGTTTCGGCGTCGTGCCGCATGGTGACGGGGAAGGTGCGCTGCGAGCGGAATCGTGACAGACAGGATGGTGCTGTTCGCGCCGAATCGTTCCATCCCGGCGTCCGACGGCACAAAGTCAAAACCGCGGGAATCTCCCTCCAGCGTGCCGATTCGCGTACCGTACAGCTCAATCCCGAGGCGCACCGTCGCCTCCCCACGTGGCGGAGAGTTCGACGCCCGTCGCCTGCGCAATCGCGAGCAGCCGTCGAAGAAAGATTGTTGAGTTGCCGTTTTCAAGCTGACTGAGAGTGCTCTGCGGAATCCCCACCTCCGCGGCGAGTTCGCTTTGAGACAGGCCCCGCGCGAGCCTCGCCTGCTGGATCGCAAGGCCAAAATCAGCAGGCACCCGCAGCCGCGCCGTTGTATGAGTCACCGCACTCCCCCACCACTATTGTGAATTCACAATATATCAAGAGTATCGTGAAATAGCAATATAAGGTAGGTGTTGCTCCATCGCGATCTGCTGAGAGTGCCGGAGCGTCACGCGTGAATGATCGTGTACACCTTGACGATCGTGTCGTTGATGACCCACTTGCCCTTCCACCCGCTCGGCATGAGCACGGTCACCTCCGGGCCGAGCTCAGTGACCGTGCCCGCGTCGTCCACGAGCCGACCCGTGCCGGACAGGATGTGGATGTACTCGACGTAGCCGGAATGGTCCGTCGTGAACTCGCCCGGCTCGACCCGCCACAGACCCAACTGGTGACCGGGCGCATCCTCGAGCACCACGGTGCTCGTCACCGGATTGCCGGAGAGCACCCGCTCGGGCGGGAACGCGACCGACTCGGGCCAGTCGATGTCTGTGGTTCTCAACGCGATGATGTCACTCATGCTCACTCCTCTTTCAGGTACCTGTACCGACTCGCTACGCGGCCCTGCCGCTCACCCAGTCGGCGAACCGCGCGGCGGGGTGGGTGCGCGGCGAACGACTCGCGTACTCGCGGCGGTCGGCGTAGCGGTACGCCGCGTAGAGGGCCGTCGCTCCGATCCAGCGGAGCGGTTCGAGCTCCCAGTTGCGGGCGTGATGGTCCACCCACGGCAGCCGGGTCAGCTCGGTCGTCTCGCCGAGAATGAGGTCGCGCACCGTGCGGGCCGCAAGGTTGGTTCCCGTGAGCCCATGACCGACGTATCCCCCAGCGACAATGACTCCGCTCTGGCGGTCGTAGTTGACGGCCGCCGACCAGTCGCGCGGCACCCCCAGCACCCCTGACCAGCTGTGCTGCAGCCGAACGCCCTCGAGCCCCGGAAACAGCTCGAGGATTCGCGCGCCAAGCTGCCCAACGGCTTTGTCGGCGGTGCGCCCACCCTGATCGAAGCTGGAGCGGAAGTTGTACGGCACTCCCCTGCCGCCGAGGGCGATCCGGCCATCCGCGGTGCGCTGAGCGTAGGTGAAACTGTGCGCGACATCGCCGAGCAGTTCACCGCCCCTCCACCCGATCGAGTCGAGCTGCTCGTCGGTGAGGGGCTCGGTGACGACCATGCTGCTGTTCATGGGCAGCATCCGCCTCGCCTGACCGCTCAGGCTCACCGTGTAGCCCTCGAGCGCCTGCACCACGTGCTTCGCTCGAACGTCGCCGCGGTCCGTGCGCACCACGTGCGGACCAACGGCGAGCGCCGTGGTTCTCTCGTAGATCACGGCACCGCGCCGCTCCACCGCAGCGGCCAGGCCGTACACATATTTGGAAGGGTGCACGCGAGCGCAGTGGCGAGTCCAGTACCCGCCCAGGGCCTTGTCGATGCGGATGCGTTCGGCGAACTCCGCGGGACTCAACTCGACGAGGTGGTCGCCTCCCCAGCCCTGCTGTCGCAGAGCCGCGAGGTATCCGCGCATGCGGTGGAGCTGCGCGTTGTTGGTCGCCACGTGAAGGAGTCCGTCGTGAGCGATGTCCTCATCGAACCCTTCGACCCGGGCAACACGAATCGACTCATCGACGGCACCGAACATCTCGTTCTGCAGCGCGATGGCCGCATCCGCGCCGTGACTCTTCGCGTACCTGCGGAACATGCCAGCGGGCTTCGCGCTCATCCACCCGCCGTTGCGACCCGACGCTCCGAAACCGGCGAACTCCTTCTCGATGAGGGCGATCTCGAGATCGGGGTTCGCCTCCTTGAGGTAGTACGCAGTCCACAGCCCTGTCAGGCCAGCACCGACGATCGCCACATCCACCTCGATCGGCCCGGGAAGAGGGGCGCGCTCGGGCGGTGTCGGCTCGCTCGCAACCCAGTAGGAGACGTGTCCGTTGCTGAAACCCGTTGAGAGGGTGATCCCCGTCATCGATTCACATCCTCACCGCTGTGTGGGAGCCGAAACAGTTACTGAGTCGAGAATAAAGACCCGCAAGCCCCAGCGACATTAGTGCTCTCGTACGAACTCAGCATCGGGCTCGTACCGGTATCACAATTGCAGCACGGGTGACCCGAGCATCCGGTAAAGACGGCAGCGAATCGTATGGCAGGCGGAAAAACGGCCCAGATCGGTACTACGATGCGAGCGTGACTGACACCGCCACCGCACTGACGATCAACGACATCGTCTCCACGGCGAGCCTCGACGTCGAGTTCCTCGCCGGTGCGAGCGGAGGCAGCCGCGAAGTGCTGTGGGCGCACAGCTGCGAGATGCCCAACCCCGCTCGCTGGCTCGCCCCCCATGAGCTGCTCATGACCGTGGGGCTGTGCGTGCCGACGGATGCTGCCGATCAAGTGACGTTCCTCACGAGCCTCTACGACGCGCAGCTCGCTGGCCTCATGATCGGCGATCACGAGACCGCTCCCCCGTTGAGCAAGGAGATGCTCGCAGAGGCCGACAAACTCGGCTTTCCCGTCATGCTCGCCGGGGAGCAGACTCCCTACGCCGTCGTCGCCCGCCACGTCGCTGCGGCCAACACCTCCTCGCAGACCCTTCAGGTGCTCAAGCTGAGCAAGCTGTACCACGTGGCTGCCGAAGCGGGGCACGACCCCGCAACGCTCATCACCGACCTCGTCTCGCTTCTGGGCGTAGGGATCCGCATCGAAGACCGTCCCACCGGGTTGCCCGTGCTTCACGCCGACGCGACCGGTCGCAGCGGGACCGCAACCGCCAGCAGGCGCTACCCGCTCCGCGGCAACTATCCGGCCGATCTCATGCTGCTCGAGTACCCGGGCGAAGAGCTCGACAGCTTTCTTCTCGTGCACCTCATCAAGGTGCTCGAGGTCGCCGTCGACGGGGTGCTTCGGAATGCTGACAGACGCGCCGAGATCAGCGCGCGGGTCATGCTCGCCCTGCTCAACGGGAACACCCCAGCCGAGGCCACCACTC
>DAOMOV010000210.1:0-3705 GCA_035444505.1 Terrimesophilobacter sp. | reverse complement strand
GGCCCGCATGGAGGGCAAGGACTACGTGATGCGCGACGGCGACGTGGTGGAGTTCAGGTTCAATGTCTGAGCGCCTGTAATCACAGGGAAGTTGGCCGACACAAACAGCCGGTCGCAGGTGGTATGTGTCAGATTCGTGTTCGCGTGGGACCGGGCCAGTACTCCGCGCGGAGTGCTCAGGAGTCCTGGCGATTGTCGAAGTCATAGCGTCGGATGCCTTCGGTAGTTTTGAAGCCGTGATTCAGCTGAAAACTTCGCGCTTTCTTGGCCCCTACGGAGCCTGAGCGATGGCGGACCCAGTCGCGAAGCGTCACCACACCGTTCCGAAGTTCTATCTCCGAGGCTTTGCGGACGAGAACGACCAGATCGCAACGGTGCCCCTCTCGGGGGAGAAGCCGTTCACTCGGTCCATTACGAAGACTGCGACCGAGAACCACTTCTACTCTCTCCCGGGGCACCCAGACGGGGATGATGCGTTCGAGAAGGCGCTGTCGCAGCTTGAGGGTGCTACAGCCCGAATCATCGAAGAAATCAAGCGGGGAGTATGGCCGCTATCGCCCGCTGACCGCTTCACGCTGGGCGAATTCATCGCGATGCAGGTTGCGCGCAGCCCCGTTCAGAGACGCAACTCCGAGCAATTGGCTGCCGACATGGCTCGCATGGAAATCGGCCTCGGTGGGAAGGAGAACGTTAAGGGGTGGGCGAAGCGGAAGTGGGGGCGAGACCTGACAGATCAGGAAGCCGAGCAGGTCTGGAAACAGGCAACTCAGCCAGACGGCCCGCCGATCACCTTGGCGCGCCCAGACCTAATTGAGCACATGGCAAAGGTTGCCGGTGGTCTCACCAAATACATCGTCGGCCGACCGTGGCTTCTCCTCCGTTTTGACCGACGCTCACTCATCACCTCTGACGACCCGGTGGGACTTGCCGCACACCCGGAAGATGAAGACGCGGCCTGGATGGGGACAGGCTTCATGACGGCGTGGGGAATCACCTTCCCACTAACCCGTAAGCTCGGGCTAGTCGCGAGCGACCCGATGGCGGTCGCTGATCTCGTGCCGGTCGAAGTTCTCCATGCGGGTGAGGGCGACCGTGTTGAATTCGGGACGACGGCTTACGAGAAGTTCATAAACCAGCACACCGCAGGCGGCGCGAGCCTGTGGCTGTACCGTCACCCCGATGACGAGAAGTTCGTTCCGCATCCACTGCCAAATCCGAGGCCCCACTCGATGAGAATGCGGGGTGGCTTCCGGGACATCGAGTTCACCGGCGAATCCATGTTGCACATGCTGCCGCAGATGCCCGACTTGGGAGGCGGTGAAGACGACCTAGAGGAGCAGGACGGCTTCGCTTAGGCGCTTAGTGCGTCCCTTCCTCCATGTGCGAGTGAATCGATCTGGCTGCGGCGCTTTTCTCAGGTGGGTTCAGCCCTCCGTTCGCCCTATGCCTATCCGCGACGTAACGTGGTGGAGTTTCGCTTCAACCTGTAGCTCGAACCGTGATAGACATGGCAAAGTAACGTTATGGGGTCCGGCGAAAGCACACGTATAAGCGTCGGGAAGAGGGTATTCCCAGCGATTGGGATTCTGCTGGTGACGTGGTTGCTCATGTGGCTCGCCCAGGGAATTCCGGGCGTGTGTGCGCTTGCACATCCGTGCCCCGCCCCCGACGTGAGGGTCGCTCCAGCGTTGCTGTTCGGCGGGCTGATGCTCGTGCCGACGGTGGTGCTCATCCTGACGGCAAGGGCCGGGGAGTCCTTGCGTTGGGCGCGCACCCTTGCGTACGTGGTGCTCCTGGGGCTGGCCGTGATCGGTCTGGGCGCGGTTCTGTTCTCCGGTGGGTTCTCTGTTCCGTTCATCTAGAGCGAATCAACCGAGGCACGTGCGCACACCGCTAGCGCTGACGTCACCCGGTGGGGTTCCGGTTTCAACGTCGACACGTCGCCGCTCGCGCGGGCTGCGCGTCAGGTATTCTGGCGGTGGTGGCCACCGTCACCGATAACGCTTCCACGTGGTCACCACGTGAATCATCGCGGAGAGACCTGAACAGGTCAGGACATGTCCGGATGGGGTGCGGCGCGATTGCGCCAACTTCATTGCGCCGGCGCCCAGCGTCGGCTCACGAAAGGACACACCATGTCGACGAAGGACGAGAAGAACCTGACACAGGTGATCGAGAAGATCGCCGCGATGGAGGAGCCGCGGCGCTCCGTCATGCAGCGCGTGCACGACATCATCATGAGCGCTGCTCCCTCCCTGAAACCACGGATCTGGTACGGGATGCCCGCGTACGCGAAGTCGGCGAGCACCCCCGCGCTCGTGACGCTGCGCAACGACGAGCGACTGAATCTCGCGCTCACAGAAAGGGCAGACTTTCGTGCCGCGGGTGGGGCGGACGGGCTGCTGATGCCAGCGGCCTGGTACTTCGAGAGCGTGGACGACGTCACGGAGAAGCGCATCGCGGAGATCGTCCGTTCCATCGTCGACTGAGCGCAGGCGCGGCGCGCGGTTCGATCGGGGCCAGCTGATCGTGCGGGCGCGCCGGTCGGACCCGTGGCCGCGGTTCTTCGGCTGGAGGTGCCGAACGCTGGTTCATCAGGGTGACCTATTAGGGTGGGGCCAGAACGCGGGTCAGACCCGTTGACACCCGAAAAGGAGCCTTGAGCCATGAGTTTCTCCGTATACCTTTCTGGCGAGATCCACACGGAGTGGCGCGATGAGATCCGGCGTGGTTCTGAGGCCGCAGGGCTTGATGTGGTGTTCACCGCACCCGTCACCGACCACCCCGCGAGCGACGCTGCCGGCGACCATCTGGGTGAGACGGGGAGCGAATTCTGGCGTGACCATCAGTCCGCGAAGGTCAATGCCATTCGTACGCGCACCCTGATCGAGAAGAGCGACCTTGTTGTCGTGCGCTTCGGCGACAAATACAAGCAGTGGAACGCCGCCTTCGACGCAGGCTACTGCGCTGCCCTGGGCAAGCCCTACGTCACCCTTCACGACGCTGACATCGTGCACGCGTTGAAGGAAGTCGACGCCGAGGCGCAGGCCTGGTGCACGACCGCCGACCAGGTGGTGGAAACGCTGCGCTACGTGCTCACGGCGTGAAGCTGGTGGGACGGTCGGGTCGTGTCTGTGCGTACAGCAGAATTCGGGCCTCCCGGTCGGAGCCGCTGTGAGTGAGCTGCTCGTCATCCATCACAGCCCGACCGGGAGCGTACAGCGGCTGCTCGATGCCGCGCTTCGGGGTGCCCGCCATCCGGAACTTCAGGATGTCACGATCACCTCGGTTCCCGCGCTCGCCTGGGCACGCGGGGAGCAGGATGCCTCGGCTATCCGACGGGCGGATGGCTACCTTTTCGTCACCCCCGCCAACTTCGGCTACATGAGCGGGGCACTGAAGCATGTCTTCGACAGCACGTTCCTGCAGATCGGCGGGTCGTTGAGCGACGACGGCAGCGCGGACGGTGGGGGCGGCAATCTGCGTGGGCGACCGTATGGCCTCATCGTGCACGGCCGCTACGACACAACGGGAGCGGTGCGCTCGGTAGAGGGCATCGTGGGTGCGCTGGGGTGGAAGCCCGCCTATGTGACGCTTGAGTCGCTGGGCGACGTCACCGAGGAGCACCTGGCTGCTGCGGAGGAGCTCGGCGCAACTCTCGCGGCGCACCTCACCGGCGCGTGACGGCGAGGTCGTCGGCGTCGT
>DAOMOV010000209.1:0-3781 GCA_035444505.1 Terrimesophilobacter sp. | reverse complement strand
CTCGATGTCGCCTCGGGCGGCGACGCGGGTACGTGTCCCGACAAGTAGCCTAGAGTGACGAGCCAGCATCGTGATGGGAGAAGCGTGACCGATTCTCGAGACTCGATTGCGTCCGACGCTTCCGCTGGCAACAGGCAGCTCGACGCACGCTATGGTCGCACACCCGACCGAGAGCGCCGCGACCGCGCGATTCTGTGGGTGGGTGGCGTCGTCGGCGGTGTGGTGGTGCTCGCCTGGCTCGTCTGGGCGGGACTGGGCGGGGTGTGGGCGACCCTGCAGTACACGGATGCGGGTCACCGCATCAACGACGAGTTCTCGGCCGAGGTCACGTTCCGTGTCACCACCGACCCCGCCAACGATGTCAGCTGTGCCGTACAGGTGCTCAACGAACTCAAGGCCACCGTGGGCTGGAAGATCGTCGATCTGCCCCCGACAACGAGCCACTCCCGGCTCATCACCGAGACGGTGCGAACGAGCGAGTTGGGCGTCAGTGGCTTGATCTACCGTTGCTGGCTGACGTAAACTTGATCGATTCGCATTCGGAGACCGGTCGGGTGGCTGGTCTCTTTTTCTTAGGTTCGATTCCACCCACGGAACACGAGTTTCCGAAACACAAGGAGAGCACAATGGCTGACGACAAGACCGTCACCTGGCTGACCCAGGAGGCGCACGATCGTCTCACCGCAGAACTTGAAGACCTCAGTGGTCGCGGCCGCGATGAGATCGCCAAGCGCATCGAGGCGGCCCGCGATGAGGGCGACCTGAAGGAGAACGGCGGGTACCACGCTGCAAAAGAGGAGCAGGGCAAGATCGAGGCGCGCATCCGCCAGTTGACCGCCCTCCTGCGTGACGCCTCCGTCCGAAACCCTGCCGATGACGGCGTCGTCGAGTCGGGCATGCGGGTGACGGCCCGAATCGGTGGCGAGCTGCAGGAGTTCGTTGTCGGCAACCGGGAGATCGCCGGCGACAGCGACCTCAACGTCTACAGTGAGGCGAGTCCGCTTGGTGAAGCCATTCTGGGTCACTCGCAGGGTGAGACCGTGACGTACACCGCGCCGAACGGCAAGGAGATCACGGTCGAGATCTTGAAGGTGTCAACCTTCAGCTGATCCGCCTCGCCCCGGGAGGGCCGCGTGAGATCTAGAAGTCGATACGAGGATCGTATTCGGCGTCGCGCAGACGCTCCAGCACGAGCTGCACGTGGTCGGGGCCGCGCGTCTCAAGGCTCACCTCGAGTTCGACGTCGTTGAGCAGGGCGCCCTTGCCGTGCCTCGTGTGCATGACTTCGATGACATTCGCGTTGACCTCTGCGATGAGAGCGGAGATGCGTGCGAGCTGGCCGGGTCGGTCGGGCAGTCTGATGCGCAGCTTCAAGAAGCGGTCGGATGCCGCGAGTCCCTTCGCGATGACGCGCTCCATGACGAGGGGGTCGATGTTGCCGCCGGAGAGGATCGCCACGGTGGGGCCGGTGCTCGCGACCTGACCGGTGAGGATCGCGGCGACGGCGACGGCCCCGGCGGGTTCGACGACGAGTTTCGCGCGCTCGAGCAGCAGGATGAGGGCGCGGGAGGTGTCGTCGTCGCTCACCGTGACGATGTCGTCGACGAGTTCCCTCACGAGGGCGAAGTTGAGGTCACCGGGTCGCCCTACCGCGATGCCGTCGGCGATCGTCGGCGTGCTGCGGATCGAGACCGGCGCTCCGGCCTCCAGCGAGGCGACGTAGGCGGCGGCGTTCTCCGACTGCACACCCACGACACGGATGACGCGCCCTTGCTGCTCGGCCACTTGCTTGACGGCGCTCGCGACGCCGGCGATGAGACCGCCGCCTCCCACGGGAACGACGATGGTGGCGGCATCCGGCACCTGGTCGAGGATCTCCAGGCCCAGGGTGGCCTGGCCCGTGATGATGTCTTCGTGATCGAACGGGGGAATGAAGACCGCACCGGTCTGCTCCGCGTACTCTGCGGCGGCACGCAGTGGTTCGTCGACGGTGTGACCGCGCAGCACGACGGATGCGTCGTAGTCCCGAGTCGCCTGCAGTTTCGGCAGCGCCGCCGCCACAGGCATGAAAATGGTGGCCTCGATGCCGAGTTCGCGGGCGGCGAGCGCGACCCCTTGGGCGTGATTGCCCGCGGAGGCGGCGACGACACCGCGAGCGCGCTCGGCCGGGGTGAGTTTCGAGATGCGGTGATAGGCGCCGCGGATCTTGTAGGAGCCGGTGCGCTGCAGGGTCTCCAGCTTGAGGTGCACCGGGGTGCCGAGGTGTTCGGAGAGCACGCGCGAGCTCTCCATGGGCGTGACTTTGATGACGTCTTTGACGATGCCGCGTGCGGCTTCGATCGCGTCGAGGGTGGGCCCGGATCGGGTCCAGTCCGCGGGAGCGCGCTCAGTCACGGGCGAGAACGTCGTCGAGGTCGGGGTGCGGGTTCTCACGCCACGCCCCCCGGCCGATGTAACTGATGACCGCATTCGCGGTTGCCACAATGGGCACGGCGAACAGGGCGCCGGCGATGCCGGCAATGTAGCTGCCTGCGGCGACTGCGAGCACGACGGCGAGCGGATGCACCTTGACCGCCTGGCCCATGACGAGAGGCTGGAGCACGTGGCTCTCCACCTGCTGCACGACGATGACGATCGCGAGCATGATGACCGCGATGACGAGATCCTTGTAGATGAGGGCGATGAAGACAGCGATCGCTCCGGTCGCCACGGCACCCACGATGGGGATGAACGAGCCGAGGAAGACGATGATCGCGAGCGGCACCGACAGCGGCAGGCCGAGGATGAACGCTCCCAGGCCGATACCGATCGCGTCGACCGCGGCGACGAAGATCTGCACCTTCGCGAAGTTGCTCAGTGTGATCCAGCCGGCTTCGCCCGCCCCCGTGATGGCCACGCGTGCCTTGCGGGGGAAGATGCGAACGAACCAGGCCCAGATGTTCTTGCCGTCGATGAGGATGAGCAGGATCGCGAAGACCGCGATCAGGGCACCGGCGACGAAGTGGCCCGCGGTGGAGCCGACCGAGAGAGCACCGTTGATCCAGACCGAGCTGTCGCGCTCGATTCCCTCCCACAGTTCAGCGGCCCACTGTGCCACCTGCGACTCGGTGATGTGGAAAGGGGAGGCGAGCAGCCAGTCGGTGAAACGGTCCCAGGCTGCGATCGACTGCGCCTGCAGGTCCGGCCACCCCGCCCGCACCTGGGTGACGACCAGGTAGACGAGGGCGCTGATGGCGCCAACCGTGACGACCACGGTTGTTGTGATGGCAAGCCAGCGGGGCCACCCGTGACGGTGCAAGAACTCGCTGAACGGCACGAGAAGCGCGCTCACAATGATCGCGACGAGCATGGGGATGACGATGACCCGGAACTCGATCACCAGGAAGACGAACAGTGCGACGACTCCGGCGAGGGCGAGGATGCGCCACGACCACGCACCGGCGAGGAGCATGCCGCGGGGAAGATCGTTGTCGATGTTCCGGCGCGCTTCAGCGTCAGCGCGCCGACGGGAACCGAAAATCACCCACTCAGTCTATGCCGCCGACTTTGCGGGCCCCTGCCATATGCCTCAATTGGCACATACGGTGCCCACGAACCGGTTCCGCCCGGATGTCAGAGCGGCGGACTACCCTCGAACCGTGGTCGAAAAGCTCTCCGCCGGTGCGGCCCGCCGCGTCGCCCTCGCCGCTCAGGGGTTCGGGCGGCCGCGCGCATCCGTCGGCACCCGACAGCTCAACCTGCTGCTTCGCAGACTCGGGGTGCTGCAGATCGACTCCGTCAA
>DAOMOV010000208.1:0-3792 GCA_035444505.1 Terrimesophilobacter sp. | reverse complement strand
GCACCGGATCGGTCGAGTTGCCCAGCTGCACCGTCGGTTGACGTACGCCCCGGGCTGGGCGGTGCCCCTGCACTGGCTGTCGCTGCTGCCCCTCGCGGCGGCGCGGGCGGTGGGGCAGGTGGTGGCGAAGCGTCCGACGCTCGTGGCGGGGGAGTTCGCGGCGGCTTTGGCGGCCCTCTTCGATGCGGGGGTGGCGAGCTCGCGACGCAACCTGAAGCGCACGCGAGTCGTGGGTTGGGCCGCCATCGACGGTCTGCGGATGCCGACAGCGGAGCTGCGAGAGCGCCGCGCCCAGCAGCGCGAGGCGGTGGCGATCGCCCGCGAGGGCGGGATCCCGCGTGCGCCACGCACGGGTTTCGTGTCGGGTGGCGGCATCTGGGCGGTTCTGGCCATGTCTCTCGTGGGCGTCGTCGCCTACGGTTCACTGTTCGGTGCGGGGGCGATGGCGGGAGGCAAGCTGCTGCCGCTGAGTGCGACGGTCGGCGAGCTGTGGGCGAACACGGGCGTCGGATGGCGGGCCGACGGGCTCGGCTCGTGGGGTGCGGCCGACCCGTTCGCGACGGTGCTCGCGGTACTGGGAACGCTGACGTTCTGGTCGCCGAGCGTGTCGCTCATCGTGCTGTGGTTCGCGGCCCTGCCGCTCGCGAGCCTGGGTGCGTGGCTGTTGGCGCGCAGGGTGACGAGTCGACGCTGGCTGCCGATACTGGGTGCGGTCGCGTGGCCACTCGCGGGTCCGCTGGTGACGGCCCTCGCGGCGGGTGACCCGGCTGCGGTGCTCGTGCACGTGGCGCTCCCGTGGCTTGCGCTGCTGGCCCTGTCGGCGCCCCGGTCGTGGGCCGCCGCTGCAGGCCTTGCGCTGGTGCTTGCCGTCGTGGGGGCGAGCGCGCCCGTGCTCATTCCCGCGCTGCTCGCGGTGTGGGTCGTGCTGCTGCTGTCGCACCCGTCAGCCGTGCACCGGCTGCTGGGCGTCCCCGTTCCGCTGGCGGCGCTCTTCGCGCCGCTCATCATCGACCAGATCGGGCGGGGAACCCCGCTCGGGGTGCTCGCTGACCCGGGTGTCGCCGTACCGGTCACACCGGCAAGCGCGTGGCACCTCGCGGTGGGCGACCCCGCTGGTTCCTGGCTCGGCTGGGTGAGCACGCTCGAAGCCGCAGGGCTGCCCGGCACACTCGCCCCCATCGTTGTCGGCGTCCTCGTCGCGCCCATCATCGTGCTCGCACTCCTGGCCATGTTCCTGCCGGGTGCGGGCCGTGCGCTCCTCGCCCTCGTCGCAGCGCTTCTCGGTTTTGTCACCGCGGTGGCAGCGGGCCAGCTTCTCGTCGCGTCCGTCGGCGCAGACCCGATAGCCGTGAGTGCTTCGAGCGGCGTGAGTCTCTACTGGCTCGGTCTCACGCTCGCCGTACTCCTCGCCCTCGACTCCCTCGGCCGCGCATCCGAGCCGCTGGGCGTACTCGCGGGTCTCATGGCAGCGCTCGTTGCCCTCCCGATGCTGCTTGCACTGCTGCTGGGCCTCGCCGACGCGCGCCCCGACACCGGGCGCACCCTTCCCGCTCTCGTCGGCGCGATCGCGACGACTCAGCCCACGATTGGCACACTGCTCATCAGCACCGTCGATGACGGCATCGAGGTGGATCTGCAGCGCGGTGCCGGCACAACCCTCGACGACCAGTCCACGCGGGCGCGCACCGCCCACGACCTCGGCCCCAACACCGAGCTCGCCCGAATCGGCGGCAACCTCGCCTTCTCAAGCGGCTTCGACGCCACCGAGGCGCTCGCCCCCCTCGGGGTCGGATTCGTCGTCGTCACCCCGGGTGGTGACCCTGACCTGAGGCGCGCGGTCACCGATACCCTGGACGCCAACGAGCACCTCACGCCGGTCGGTGAGTCCGTCGCGGGAGAGCTGTGGCGACTCGACGCCGAACTGTCGAGCGTGCAGCGCGAAGCGAGTGCGGCGCAGGAGGCGTGGGCGGGTACCGTGCGGGTCGTACTCGGCATCCTGTTCGGCATCACCGCCCTGCTCGCCCTCCCCTTCGGAGGGGTTCGCGCGCCGCGCGCCGAACGCTCGAGCGATGACCCCGCCGACACGTTCGACGGGAGCGACGATGAGTAACCACTCGAACACGAGCAGCGGCACCGGTACTGCTGCAAACAGGGCCCCCCGCAGCGCCGCACTGAGCGGACTGTTCGTGGGTGCGCGCATCGTCAGCGGTCTTGTCGCCCTCGCCGTGATGGTCGCCGTGGTCGGCAGCGCCGCTCTGCTGCCCCTGCCGATAATCGGCGGTGGTGTGCGCTCCGACCTCGTCGAGCCCGCACCCGTCGCCGAGACGCGCGTGTGCGCCGGGCCCGTACTCCGACTCGGTGCCGACGACGGCACCGACGCCACGAGAGCCAATGCCATCGGAGCCCCCGAACTGCGCTACTCCGCCACCGAGGGAACTCCGCGTGAGCAGTACCTCACCTCCACTGACAGCGCCACCGGCATCTCCCCCCAGCGCATCGACCTCGAACCGCACCTCGAGAACCCGGCACTGCTCGCGGCAAGCCAGAGCCAGTCAGTGACCACCGGGGGCCTGACCGGCTTCGCCGCTGCGGAGTGCACGAAACCGACATCCGACTCCTGGCTCGTCGCCGGCTCAACCACGACCCGCCGAACCACGCTGCTCACCCTCGCCAACCCCTCCACGGTCGAATCCACCGTCACCATTGAGCTCTACACCGAAAACGGACGCGTCACCACCACGGGCCTCGAAGGCATCGTGGTACCCGTTGACGGGCAGCGCATCCTCTCCATCGCCGGGTGGGCCCCGGATGCCGAGAGCATCGTTGTGCGCGTGCGCAGCGCAGGCGGTGCGGTCGTCGCACACCTGCAGCACAGCGTCACCCGAGTGCTCACGCCCGGCGGTGTGGACATCCTGGCGGCGGGCACCTCACCATCCCACACCCTCGTGATTCCCGGGTTCGTCATCGAGTCGCATGCGGCCATCGAGAGCATCGGCCTCGGTGGCGACAACCACGACCTGAGCTCGATCGTGCGGCTTCTGGCCCCCGGCGACGCCGATGCAAGCGTCACCCTGACCGTGCGCCCCACCCCCGGCACGGTCGAGCCGGGTGCCGTCGAAACTGACACCGCCGAACCGGACAGCGCGGAAACCGACAGTGCAGAAACCGACGCCGCAGAACTAGGTGCCGACGGCGGCGGCGAGCTCACAGCCGAGGGCCTCGTCGTACCCATCGAACTTACCGCGGGCGAGGTGACGGACATCCCCTTCGATGGGCTGGCTGACGGCAGCTATACGATCACGATCGAGTCGACCGTGCCCGTCGTCGCCGCGGCGCGAAGCTCTCTCGTCGCAGAGTCGGCAGGCGACGGCGACGACGGTGCCACCGACTTCGCCTGGTTCGGCACGGCCTCGCCGCTCGCCGCGACAGCGCTCGTGAGCGTCGCCCCCGGCCCCGGCAGTGTGCTGCATCTTGTCAACACCATACCCAGCCCCGTGCGGGCCGACATCCACGCCGGCATTGGCGCCAGCACCGTCGCCGACGTGCCCGCGGGAGGCGCTGTAGCCGTTCCCGTGACGGCTGGCGGCAACTACACGATCACCGGCTTCGACACGCTCTACCTCGCGGTCAGCTACGCGGGCGACGGAGCACTCGCCGGTTTCACGGTCACGGGACCACTGCCCATCGCGTCCGCCGTGACCGTCTACTACTGAACCGAACCCGGGCGGCTCCCGGTCAGAAGTGGCGGAACCGCTCCGGAGCGAGCTCCCACGGGTCCTTGCCGAGCAGCTC
>DAOMOV010000207.1:0-3802 GCA_035444505.1 Terrimesophilobacter sp. | reverse complement strand
GCCCGTGTTTGCGGTGGCCGACGGTATGGGTGGGCACAGTGCGGGCGATGTGGCTAGTGACGCTGTTGTGACGCGGCTATCCGAGCTCGAGAGTGATGTGGTGCAGCCGAGCGACATCGCTGCGGCGCTGGGTCGGGCGACCGTGGATCTTGTCTCGGCGGTGGATGACGCGGGTCTCGGCGTGGGCACCACGGTGACGGGGGCGGCGCTCACACTCGTGGACGATGTGCTCACGTGGGCGGTGTTCAACATCGGCGACTCTCGCACGTACCTGTTCGAGGCGTTCGCTTTGGAGCAGGTGACGCGTGATCACTCGGTGGTGCAGGAACTCATCAGTGCGGGGCTGCTCGATGCGAAGGATGCCGAGACACACCCCGATGCGAACGTCATCACCCGAGCGGTCGGTTTCGGAGGGAGCCCCATCCTCGACGTGTGGCTTGTTCCGGTGCGGGCGGGCGCCCGCTTGCTGATGTGCTCTGACGGTCTGACGAGGGAGCTCGGTGATCCGCACATCCGGGAGCGGCTGTCGGACGGGCTGAGCCCCTTCGACACCGCTACGGTGCTGCGGGATGACGCCCTCGTCAGCGGGGGGCGTGACAACGTCACAGCGGTCATCGTGGACGTCGCGTAGGGAGCCCGCGCAGAGTCACGCTGCCGGGCAGCGAGATGGTTCTGGGAATTGTCAGGTCTCCCGTTAGGGTTGCCCGTTTACAATGAAAACTTGGCAGTCGCGGCTCGCTTCGCTCGTCGGGGTGGGCCTCATGGGGGAGGGGAGTGCGCATGTCTCGACGCTTGCCGTCCACCCCGCCCGTCCTGCCCGGTTTCAGTCACGTGCACATTCTCGGCACGGGCGGGTTCGCCGACGTCTTTCTGTATGAGCAGAACATGCCGCGGCGGCAGGTCGCGGTGAAGGTCATGCTGAGCGAGATCGTCAACGCCTCGGTGCGACAGATGTTTCAGGCAGAGGCCAACCTCATGGCGCGACTGAGCACGCACCCGTCGATTCTCACCGTCTACCAGGCGGGAGTGTCGGCCGACGGGCGCCCGTACCTGGTCATGGAGCTCTGTTCGCCGTCACTGAGCGAGCGGTACCGCATCGAGCGCATCCCTGTGCCGGAGGTGCTCCGCATTGCGGTGCGCATTGGCAGCGCGATCGAGTCGGCCCACCGCGAGGGGGTGCTGCACCGCGACATCAAGCCGTCGAATATTCTCACGACGGCGTACGGGCATCCGGTGCTGTCGGATTTCGGAATCGCCTCGACACTCACTGATTCTGGGCAGTTGGATGCGATCGGCATGTCCATCCCGTGGTCGGCACCGGAGGTGCTGCTCGATGAGACGGCGGGAACGGTGGCGAGCGAGGTGTGGTCGCTCGCGGCCACCGTGTACTCGCTGCTGGCGGGCCGCTCGCCGTTCGAGCTCACGAACGGGTCGAATCAGCCCGAGGAGCTCATCGGTCGCATCGCGCGCGCGAAACCGCAGCCGATCGGTCGGGAGGACGTGCCGATGAGTCTGGAGCGACTCCTGACGGATGCGATGTCGCGCCGCCCCCACACCAGGCCGCACACGATTCTTGAACTCGTGCGGGGGTTTCAGGCTGTGGAGGCCGAGCTGGGCCTCGCCCAGACACCGCTCGAGGTCGCCGTGGACGAGTGGGCGACGGCCACGGTGAGCGACCTTGAGGAGCGCACCCGGGTGCGGGTGAGCCACTCCCCGGCGCAGCACCAGTCGGCGAGACGGAGACGCAGGAGCGGCCCCGACTCGAACGGTTCGCCGGTGGGTATCGGCACGGTTCACCGTGATGCGTCATCGGGTTCGGCGGGGATCAGCACGAAGACGAGGCTGCCGAGGTTCACCATGAACGCGTTCACCTGGACCCTTGTGGTGAGCGCGGTGCTCGTCATTGCGCTCGGGGTGATTTCGACGATGGTGCTGCTGCGGTCCCTTGCCGATCAGATTCCCAGGGTGACCGATATCGATGCCCGCGTGACGAGCGGGCAGGTCGAGTTCTCGTGGGCGGATCCGGGTCTTGACCGGGGTGATGCCTACCAGGTGTCGACGGACAACGGTCTGAACTCGAGCATCCAGTCGTCTCGGGTCTTCTCGGTTGCGGCGTCGGAGGGTGAGCGCGTCTGTCTGACGGTGACGGTGAACCGCAACGGGCAGACGGGTGAGCCGAGCAACCGCAAGTGCGTGGACGTCAGCGGGTAGGCCGACCATGCTGATGACGTGGATTGCGCGCAATCGTTCCGCCTTTGCGACTGCGGTCAGCGGTGTCGTGGTTGCGGCCCTCGTGGTGACGCTCGCCGTGGTCACGGGCGGTTACACGGCGCAGCAGGTGAGGCTTGGTGACGGTTCGGTGTGGGTGGCCAATGGTGACGCCCAGGTCGTGGGCCGCGCGAATACCGAAGTCTTGGAGCTCAACTCGATTGTCGCGACAGGCAGTTCGGAGTTGGAGGTCGTGCAGTCGGGGTCGATGGTGCTCGTCATGGATCGCGCCAACTCGCGGGTTGACGTTGTGGACCCAGCTACCTCTCGCGTGGTCGATGACGCGGCGCTGCCCACGTCGAGTCCGAACGTCTTCCTTGCTGGCGACAATGCGGTGGTGACGGATGCGAGCGGCCGGGTCTGGGTGTTCGCCGCCGAGCTGCTGGGCGAGTTCGATCTGGACGCGCAGCCGACCCTGAATCTCGGTGGCAGAGCTGTGTTCAGCGTCGACGAGGCGGGCATGCTCGCGGCCTACTCGCAGGAGGCGGGGGAGCTGTACCGGATCGACGCGGCTTCTGGCGGTCGCGTGCTGGATTCGATTGAGGTGCCGTTTGGTGAGCCGGTCAGTGAGCTGCAGGTTGCGTGGGTCGGCGATCACTGGGTGGTGTTCGATGCGGTGGGGCATGTGGCTCTGCTTGATGGTCGTGAGGTCGATCTGGGTTCGTTCTTCACTCTTGCTGAGCGTCCTCGCCTGCAGACGTCGTCGAGGTCGGGTGAGTCTGTGCTGCTTGCTTTCCCGCGGGGTCTGCTGGAGGTGCCGTTCGCTGCCGGCGAGCCGGGCCAGCTGGTGGGGGAGCGCTCGGGTTTCGCGGCGGCCCCGTTCGTGTTCGGCGACTGCCGGTTTGCGGCGTGGAGCGATGGCACCCTGTGGCGTCAGTGTGACGACCCGACGGGCATCCAGTTCTCACTCGAGGAGATGCCCGCGGGCGCGTCTCAGCTCAGGTTCGTGATCAATGACGACCGGGTGGTGCTCAACGATCCTCGTGGCGGCGGCACATGGGCGGCACAGCGCTCGGGCGAACTCATTGACAACTGGCAGGACCTGGTGACCACGCTGGAGGACGAGGAGTCGATCGTCGTGGATGACCCCGACGCCGACATCGAGTTCGAGCGTACGCAGCGCCCGCCCGTGGCGGTGGACGACTCGTTCGGAGCCCGCCCGGGTCGCAGTTCAGTGCTGCCGGTGCTGCTCAATGATCATGATCCGAATGGGGACGCACTCGTGGTGACCGCGGTGAGCGGCATCGACGAACTGGTGGGGCGGCTCGACCTGATCAACAACCGCCAGCAGGTGCAGCTCACGCTCACAGACTCGGCGAGCGGCACGATCACGTTCTCGTACACGATCAGTGACGGTCGTGGTGGCGAGGACTCTGCGACGGTGACGGTGTCGGTGCGCACACCGGAGGAGAATTCGCCGCCGCGTCAGGTGTGGCCGAGCAACACGCTCGTGGCGCAGGGCGGGCGGGTGTCGGCATCCGTGCTGGGCGACTGGGTTGACCCGGATGGTGACGCGATCTATCTGGCGTCGGCG
>DAOMOV010000206.1:0-3828 GCA_035444505.1 Terrimesophilobacter sp. | reverse complement strand
CCCATTCCTCCCGCGCCTGATCCAGGGGCAGGCTCGGGTCGGTGATCCACGCCAGTTGCGACATCACGACCTCCTCCGCCTGCCTCCGGGCTGCTGTCAGCCGGGCGACCTTCTGCAAGAAAGTCTCCCCCTGCCGGTCGCTCCCCGCCAGCATTGACGCGAGGTTCGTCACCTGCGTCTGCATTTCCAGGCCCATCGACTCGAAGAATGCCGCCGGATTGCTCAGCTCCGCCACCCGGTGCGGGTCCGTCGCCTGCCAATGCGACAGCGCCATCTGCCCGTACTTGTTCATCGTCTGCCCCAACCTCCCGAGCTGCGGTGAGCGCGGCGTCGGCCGCGGGCTCGTCGAGCCCCCACAGATCGAACTCCAGTTGCCCCGGCCAGGGCTTCCGGGATCGCTGCCGCGCCATTCGCAGTCACCGCCCGCGCCCTACTGCTCCGCCGCGAGGCGGGCGTAGAACTCGTCCTCGATGGCCTGCCTGCGTGCCACGTCCTCCTTGACGAACTGCGTGAAGTCGGCGTCCCGGTTGGGGATGATCGTCTCCGTGACCGGGGGCAGGTCGTCTTCGCCCGGCCAGACGGCCTGCCGCGTCGGGCGATCCGTGTTGAGCTTCGTCCCGCACGCCGTCACCGCGTCCCGGAGCTGCGGGACGAAAGCCCAGAAGTCTCGCCACCAGCCGAAGGGTGCCGAGCCGTGCTGCTTCTTGTCGTAGGCATTCAGGTAGTGCTGGCGCAGCGCCGACAGCGGCCACACCAGCTCCGGGTGCCGGTGCCAGTAGGGCGGCACGACATTCACGCTCAGCCCGAACTCGTGGCGCAGCCAGTTCACCCAGGCGTTCAGCTCCAGCCACTCGACCTGTGCTTCGGCCGCGGTCAGGATGTTCCAGTTCACGGGACGCGGCGGCTCGGGCGCATCCTCCGTCTCGGCGTCTGGCTCCTTGGCCGGCCTCGGCGAAGGCGTCACCGGCTCCGGCTCCGGTTCTTCGAGCGGGGGCACGTCGAAGTCGGGATCGTCCGGCGGGAACAGCGTCGTCTCGGTGGTCATGACGCGGCCTCACAGCGTCATCGGACGGGGCGACGGCTGCTGGGAAAGGGTCGGGTCGGGCGCTTCGATGGGTGCGCTCTCGGCCTGCTGTGAGCGGGAGCGGCCACGGTCGACGGCGTAGCTCGTGCGGGCGGCGTCGGGGCCGATGTGGGTGGCGATGAACTCCTCGCCGCTGACCGTCTCACCATTCTTCTCATAGCTGAACTTTTGGACGTGGCCGCTGGCGACGAAGTTGTCGCCGCGCGCGAACTTCTCGTAGGCGTGCTCCGCGCTGCGTCGGAACATCTTGAACGGGTAGAACTTCGTCTCGCCCTGGGTGAACGAGCCGTCCGGGTTGCGCTCGAACTGCTCCTGACCGATCCAGGCGAACAGCCGCGCCTCACCGTCCTCGTTGAAGGACAACTGCGGGTCGCTGGCGAAGAAGCCCCACAGGGATTCTTTGGTTCGCATCGGGATGCTCCTAACTTCTCCTGCCGAGAGAGGATTGCTACCCGATAGGTGCGCAGGCTCGACCGTCCGCGCCCCGGCTACTGTGATGACAGGGCTGAGAGGCGAGCGTCGCCTGGGCAGAGAATGCGAGAGGTAGGTCGTCCGGTGTCGTTCGTGAACCACTCGACCGGCGAAGAGTTCGAGGATGAAGACGAGTACCTGCGTTCGATAAAGCAGGATGACTCGTACCAGTTCTCATACGACTATGAGTACGTTGCCGACAGATTCGGCGACGGTGATGACGACGTGAAACTGGAGAACGCGAGGCTCAACGTCTCGCTGACCTGGGACGACTCCTCGGCTCCGGGATACGTCGTCTCGTACACCGTCGATTCGCCGACCCCGATTCCAAACGACTGGACGGGCGACGCCGACCAGATCTTCAATGACTTGTGGCTTGCCGTTACTGCGGACCTGAGTTCCCTTGGTATCGGCTCGGAGCTGCACAAAGACTGGCCGATCTAGCGTCAGCGGTGGGCGCCGATCTGGCGGTCACGCGAAGTTGGTCAGTCGCCGATGACTGTTGCCTCACCTATCCCAGCGGTGCCTGGCTGCATGATCGCCTCGACCTCGGCGCGCTGGGCGAGCAGCGTTTCGGCATCCGGCCGATGGAGCCAGTAACGCATCGTCGTGATGATCGGCGGCGCAGAGCGCAGCAGCACGAGTGAAGTGCCCTGGGGCAGGGTGCGGATGTCTTCGACCTTCATGATCGGGACGCGGCGGATCGAGCGTTGATTCGAGCGCAAGCCGCGCTCGCCGATGGTCACGGAGTCAGTCGTCTCGTCGCGTTCGCCGATCAGTGTGGAGATGTCCTGGAGGTGCCGTGTGTCCGTCCCGCCGCCGAGCACGATCTTGGTGATGCTCGCATCCCACATCGCGGTCGCGGCGTCGTCGCCCCAACGACCTCGCGCCTGGGCGAGCGACTGGAACACGGGCATCACCGTGAGCCCGGTGCCGCCGCCCTCTGCCATGAGGACCGGGAGCGAAGGCAGAGGCGCGAGGTTCCCGATCTCGTCGAGTGCGAGCAGCACGGGCGGGTCGAGCCGCGCGCCCGGCGAGCGCGCCGCGATGCGCCGGGCCGTCTCCACAAGGTCTTCGATGAACGCCGCGCGAGCGACGAGGACGCCCCGGCTCCGGCTCCTGTCGCAAGCAGGTAAAGCGTGCCGGAGTCGCGCAGGAACGCCTCGGGGTCGAACTGCTCGTCCTCGCTGGGACTGACCGCTTCCAGCACCCGCGGGTCGGCGAGGGAGGCGAGAGAGAGCGAGACGCCCTGCCAGATAGAGTCTCGCGTGCGCGGGTCGGATTGCAGCATCCCGTCGAGCGACTCGGCCCATCCGGTCGCAGCCTGGGGGTGCGAGGCGAGAATGGAGACGGCATCCGCCGCAGCCGCGGGGTCGAGCGTCCAGCGGAACAGCTCGGCGGGCTGCCGATGGTCGAGGGCTGCGGCGTGCAGAAGCGCCTGAAGCGCCGTGCGCGTCTTGCCCTCCCAGAATCCGCCGTTCTCGACGGAGGGGCCGGAGAGGCCGGTTCCCGCGGCGAGACCTGTGCCGCGGATCATCGCAGTCAGGGGCACCTCGCACCCGCGAATCGGCGACCATCGCAGACCCGCAGGCACGCCCTCGGCGAGATGCTGGGGATCGAACACGGAGACCGGGCCGCGGCGCGCCTGGCGAGCGCGGAGCGTCGCCGTGAGGTTGTCCGGCCGGGTCGAGGTCGTGATGACCGCACCGGGCGCGTCGAGGATGGAGTTGATGACGATGTTCGCGCCCTTCCCGGATCTCGGCGGGCCGATGAGTAGGATCGAGTCCTCCACGGATGTCCACACGCCCTTGCCGCGCGAGGTGCCAAGGAGGTAACCGACCTGCTCGGGCTTCGGGTCCGTGAGCGAGGGGCGCAGCGTCTTCGCGCGACGCAGAAGGTCGCGTTCGGATGCGGCGCGCTGCACGTCGCGCGCATCGGCGATTCCCTCGATCCGGTTCGGGTCGGCCTTGGTCCGCTTGCCCAGCTCGCGCACCCATCGCCAGATGAACCACGCCGCGGTGCCGATGGCGGCGAGCAGGAGTGCGACGGTGATCCAGTAGGCGACGGGGCTGAGCGACGCGGAGCCGAGTGCCGAGCCGGGGTCGTCGGCGCGGAAGACCACTCCGACTCCCGCTTCGAGACCCGCCGCGGGCTGGGGCGCGCCCGTGACGAACGCAGCGATGCTCCCGGCCAAGCGCAGCGCACCGGCCAGCAGCATCGCACCGATGAGCGCGCCGAGGGCGAGGTTCGTCAGCTCGTCGCCGAACGCCCCG
>DAOMOV010000205.1:0-3850 GCA_035444505.1 Terrimesophilobacter sp. | reverse complement strand
CGAACTACCTGCTCCTGGTGGAGTGGGACAGTGTGGACGACCACATGGTGGGTTTTCGAAACTCCGAGGCATTCGTCGAATGGCGGCGCCTCACCGGGCACCTGTACGTTCCGGCACCCCTCATCGAGCACTACGAGGGTGTGGACTCGCTGACGAAGTAGGGGTGCTGCGGCATCCGTCGCCCCGCTGCTGGAGTGTCGCTAGTCGGGGGTCACCTCGTCACCGATGCTGACTGCCGCGGGCTGGTCGGGGGTCACGCCGACGGGTGTGATGCGCACGCCGAACCAGGTGAGGCCGTCCCAGCGGCGGTGCCGGGCGAGGGTGCGGATGGGTTCTTTGCCGCCGGCGAGCGTAGCGGGGTCGATGGTGGGGACGACGCAGCGTCCGCACAGGCCCGTGACGCGGTAGGCGGTGCCGCCGATGCGGAGGGTGGTCCAGTCGTCTTCGGTGAACGGAAGGTCGCCGCCGATGACGATGTTGGGGCGGAACCGCACAATGTCGAGCGGGCCGCTTACGGTGCCGCTGCCGCTGACTGTGGCCGGGTCGATGGTCGGGTCGGGCAGGCCGGTCTCGGCACCCACCCACTTGTTGAGCTGTGCGAGGGATGCCTCGCTCACCACATGCAGGGGTGCCACGTCGGCAAGGCTGACCGTGTCGCCGGGGCCGCCGCCGTGGTCGGGGTCGATGGGTCGCCGCGCGGGGTCGGCCTGCCAGATGAGGGTGGCGGGCTGGCCGATGCGGTCGCTGATCCACTGGTTGGCGTCGCCGACGTAGGGGGTGGCGGCGTCGAGCTGCCGGAAGCCTTCGACCGAGATAGTGCCGCTGGTCGGGGCGGCGGCGGTGACGCTGTCGCCGTCACGGTCGTGGATGCGCACACCGTTCTCGCCGACCGTTTCGGCACGCAGCCCCAGGAGCGCACTGTTCTTGCGGGCCGTGACCTTGGTGCCGTGCTCGTCGATGAGCGCCCAGCGGCGATCCCCTTCGAGCCCCCACGGCCGCACGACCGCGGTGTCGTGGTCGTTGCCCTCGAACGACTTCACCGGGTAGGTGCGGATGCGGGTGATGCGCAGCGCAGGCATCCTCTCAGCCTACGGCGCACCTGGCGCCGTGCCGCCCGCGATGGCCGACTCCGGTGTCCCAAATGAAGGAACTGGTGATTGACGGCGCCGAGAATTTGGGGCAGTTCTGGTTCAGAGTGCGTAATCTCCTTCATTTGGGACACGGTGGGGCCCTCACGTGGCACAGGCCGGTGTTTTGCGGTTGAGTTGAGGTCATGGGGGGAACCGAGATGGTCGCGCGGTACGCGGTGCGGTCGGCGGAGCGGCCGATGGCGTTCACCGCGTGGGAGTTCCTGCGGGGTGCGGTCATGGCGTGGGTGCTGTTCCTGCTGGTCGCCCCGCTGGTCAACGTGGCCGCGACCTCGCTGCTGAGCTTCCTCACGAGCAGCTCTTCTGATCTTTCCCGCGGTGTCTCCCCCGGCTTCTTGGTGTTCGCATCGCTGCTGAGTCTGCTGACGTTCTTCGTGCCGTGGTCGTTCGGCGCACTGATCATCGTGGGTCTGCCCTCGGCGTACCTGCTGGGTCACCGACTCCGCACGGTGTCGACCGTGTGGGTCCATGTTGCTGCCTTTGCCGCGCTGGGCGCCGTCGTCGGCGCCGCAACGACTCTCGTCACGGTCCTTGTGATCGATGTGGCCTCCATGGGGGAATGGGCCGTGCCCGTGGCATTCGTCAGCAACACCGTGTTGACGGCGCTTGCCGTGGTGGCGGGCTGGTGGTTCACCTCGCAGCGGGCATTCGCCGACGATGCCGCGGTGAGAGGCGCAGAAGACGGCTCCGCTGCCGCTTGACGTCGCCGCCTAGTTAGGCTTCCGGAGCTGTGTCAGAGTCCGGCTCCCAGCGCAGGATCTCCCCGGGCTGGCAGTCGAGCACGCGGCAGATGGCGTCGAGGGTGGTGAAGCGCACCGCCTTGGCGCGGCCGTTCTTGAGGACGGCGATGTTGGCTGGGGTGATGCCCACGGCATCCGCGAACTCTGCGACGGACATCTTGCGACGCGCCAGCATCACGTCGATGTCGACGATGATGGGCATCAGACGACCTCCGCGAGTTCGCCCTCGAGGGCGGTCGCCTGCCGCAGCAGACCCCGCATCACGACCACCAGCAGCGCCACGGTGAGGCCGACCGTTGCCGTTGCGAAAAGGGCGAGCACAACCAGGGGTGGGCCAGCGTTGACGAAAACACTGAGGTGCACGAGCAGGCCGATGGCGATGGCGGATGCGGTGAGCGCCGCACCGATGACGACGTCCACCCAACGGTACGCGCGGTCGCTGAAGATCGCGCCACGACGCACCAGGGTGAGCAGCCGCCAGATCGCAACGAGTGCGACCTGAACGCACGCGACCATCGCGATCGTCAGGATCAGGTACGGCGTCTGCAGGTAGGCGACCTCGGGCAGTTCGCGTGCCGCCTCCACCGCGAGCAGCGGGAGAAACACCGCCTGGATGACGAGCGCGCCAACAAGGAACACGACGAGCAGGACGCGGAGAGCAACATTGAGCGCAGGATGCATATATTGATTATCGATAGTTTCCTATCGACTGTCAATTCGAATACGTTGAGGCGCTGGCGGTACTCGTACGCAAGTGCGGAGTTTCTCGTCGCGACGACCCGGAAGCAGCTTGTCCGGCTCTGTAGGAGGAATTTTTCCGCAGTTCTGTACGGCGGTGAAGCAGGGCTCGGTCTACTGACCGCTGAACCGGGGCGTGCGCTTCTGCTGGAAGGCGGTGAAACCCTCCTGGTAGTCGACCGTCGTCGCGCGGAGGCGCTCCTGCTCCGTGTTCTCGACCGCGACCGAATCCCAAAGGCCCAGGCGCTCGTCACGGATGCGCGCGATCAGCGACTTGCTCGCCAGGAAGGCCTGGGTGGCCCCGGATGCCGCTGCCGCCGCCTTTGACCGCGAGAACTCGAGAAGCTCGGCATCCGGAATCGCCCGCGAGAACAGACCCGCTGCCACGGCCTCCGCCCCCGACATCAGCTCACCCGTGTAGATCAGATCCAGCGTTCGGTGCGCGCCCAGCCGCTCGAAGAAGAGAGCATGGCCGCCCGAGTCGAGCAGCGCGCCGAGGTTCGCGAAGGGGGAGCCCAGCTTCGCACCCTCCGCGACGTAGACCACATCCGTCGCGATGAGCAGGCCGAGGCCAATCCCCAGGCACGCGCCATGTGCGGCCGCGAAGGTCGGGGCAGGGAAATCAGCCAAAGCGCGCATCACGGGACCGAACGAGTGCTGCAGGAAGGCGAGCGCGTCATCCGTTGACGGGTCCACCGCCGAAATGTCACGGCCCGCACAGAACGCCCGGCCCTCACCGCGGAGGAGGAGTGCGCGAGGGGATGCGGCAGCCGCCCGCGACAACGCATCGCCCAGTTCAGCAAGCGCAGCGTCATTCAGAGCGTTCAGCTTGTCCGGGATATTCAGGGACAGCTCGGCGACATCGTTCTCTATGCTCAGGTCGATCATTCTTGCTCCTGACGTTTACGGACGCGAGGTCTCGATACGCGATACGCGCTACTCGACCGGCGGGTATTGGGCGGGCTGGTTTCGAGACGATTCGGCTGCGCCGAATCCCTCAACCAGCAAGTCATGCGATCCCTGAACCTGCAAGGCGGGCGCACTACGCGTCATAGTTCACCGTCACCGCGTCGGAGGTGGGGTGGGACTGGCAGGTGAGCACGTAGCCGCGCTCCAGCTCCTCCGGTTCGAGGGCGTAGTTCTCGTCCATCTCCACCGTGCCGTCCACCAGCTTCGCGCGGCACGTGCCGCACACTCCGCCCGAGCAGGCGAACGGAACATCCG
>DAOMOV010000204.1:0-3877 GCA_035444505.1 Terrimesophilobacter sp. | reverse complement strand
TCCCGCGGCGGGAATGGCTGCGGCGGCAGGGGTTGGTGGGGCTGGGTAAAACTCGGTGGCGGCTGCTGCAGGGGTTGGTGGGGCTGGGTGAAGCTTGGCGGCGGCTGCATGGGCTGCTGCTGGGTGGGAAACTGCGTGAACTGTGGTGGTGGTGTGGTCTGGCCTGGGGCAGCGAACGGCGGCACCGGTGGCGGCGCTGTCAACGGTGTGGCGGGCGGTGTCGGCGGGGCTGGCGGTGTCGGCGGGACTGGCGGAGGCGCGGAGTTCTCGCCCTCGGCCGTGTCGGAGGGCCTGGGTGGAGTGGGTGGGGTGGACGGTGTGGGTGGGTCTTCGCCGAAGTGGGCGTTGAACCAGTTGTCGAAGCCCTGGTCGTTGTTGTTGCTCACTGGGGGTGGTCCGTTCGGTGGGCGGGGGCGGCGCCCGCGGTGGTGCTGAGCCCGAGGTCTGCGAGACCGAGGGCGGCGAGATAAGGGTACCCGGCGGCGCGGATGCGTTCGCGTGCGCCGGTGTCTCGGTCGACGACAACGGCGACGGCGGCGATGTGGGCGCCGGCTTCTTCGAGGGCGGCGATGGCGGCGAGGGGAGAGCCGCCGGTGGTGGAGGTGTCTTCGACGACGATGACGCGACGGCCTGAGACATCCGGTCCTTCGACTTGTCGGCCTCGGCCGTGGTCTTTGGGTTCTTTGCGCACGACGAAGGAGTCGAGGCTCAGGCCGCGCAGCACGCCGCGGTGCAGGATCGCGGTGGCGATGGGGTCGGCACCCATGGTGAGTCCGCCGACGGCGGCGATGTCGGGTTGGTCTGCGATGAGGTCGAGCATGACATCGCCGATGAGCGGGGCGACGCGGTGGTCGAGGCTCACTTTTCGGAGGTCGATGTAGAAGTTGGCTTTGGCGCCGCTGGTGAGGGTGAAGTCGCCGTGGAAGACTGCATCGCGTGTGATGTGGTCGATGAGTTGCTGCCGGGCATCCGTCACCCGATTAACTCTACCGATGGTGCTGTCACGTCACGGCACGCCCAACTCGCTGGCATAGCGGCTCAGTGGCGCAGCAGCACGGTTCGCCGAGGCGCGCGGGCGCGGCTGGTCCGGATGCGGCGGCGGCACGCCCCTAGAATGGGGGCCATGCTGATCGCGACGTGGAACGTGAACTCGATCCGCGCCCGCGCTGCCCGGGTGGTGGACTGGCTGGTACGCGAGGACATCGATGTTCTGGGGATGCAGGAGATCAAGTGCAAGCCAGAGCAGTTTCCGATGGAACTGTTCGAGCGGGCCGGTTATGACGTGGTGGCGCACGGGGTGAACCAGTGGAATGGGGTGGCGTTCGCGAGCAGGCTGCCGATGACGGATGTCGAGACGAGCTTTGAGGGCCAACCGGGCTTTCTGAAGGGGTCGGAGGGACCGGACCTGCCGCTGGAGGCGCGGGCGCTGGGCGTGACCGTCGATGATGTTCGACTGTGGAGTCTGTATGTGCCGAATGGTCGTGCGCTGGACGATCCGCACTACGCATACAAGCTGGATTGGCTGGCGAGGCTGCGCGCAGCGGCGCAGGGGTGGTCGCGAGAGCATCCGGGGGTGCCGTTGGCCTTGATGGGGGACTGGAATGTGGCACCGACGGATGCCGACATGGGCGACCCGTCGTTTGTTCCTGGTCTGTCGACGCACATCTCTCCTCCTGAGCGTGAGGCGTTTCACGCGTTCGCGGAGGCCGGTTTCGTGGACGTGGTGCGCGACTTCGTGCCAGACGGCTTCACCTACTGGGACTACAAGCAGTTGCGCTTCCCCCGCAACGAGGGGATGCGGATTGATTTCATTCTGGGGTCGGAGGCGTTCGCGGAGCGTGCGGTGAGGGCGTCGATTCACCGTGAGGAGCGAAAGGGCGATGCGCCGAGCGATCACGTTCCCGTGGTGGTGGAGCTCGCCGACGACGAGGATGCCGACGATGCTGATCGGCCGATGATTTTCTGATGGAGGTTGGTGTGGCTGAGGTTGCGGAGGCGCGCGTGGTGTCGGTCGAGGTGATGGATCGGATCTCGACGAGCCCGGTGGTGGTGAAGATCTTCAACGCGATTCTGGATGACATCAATCAGGGTCGACTGCTCCCGGGCGACAGGATCAGTGACCTGGATCTGGCGGACGCGTTCACGGTGTCGCGCACCCCGGTGCGTGAGGCGATTCAGCGTCTGCGGGAGATCGGGCTGATTGAGGCGTCGGCGAGTCGGTTCACGCGGGTTGCGATCGTGAGTCCGCAGCAGACCGCGGAGGGTTTGGCGGTGTGGTTGGCGCTGTTCGCGGAGGTGCTGCGCGAGACGGTGCCGGGGGCGGATGCCGCGTTCGTTGCCGAGTTGGAGGCCGCCCACGGGAAGTTCAAGGCTGCGGTGGAGGCTCGGGACATGCGGCGCATCGCGACAACGAATTTCGAGTTTGTGCAGTTGTTCACGGCTCGGTCCCGCAATGCTGTGCTGCGTCGCTCGGTGCGCGCGGTCGTGCACCTCGTGCAGTTGGGGAGCCTGCACTTGCCCACGGCGATCAACTTCGACCAGCTCGCTGACGCGCAGCGCCTGCTCATCGACGCCGCGCGCTCACACGATGTCTCGCTGGGGCAGTCTGCCCTGGACCGCATCCGCGCGATCGAACTCACCAGGCTGGGCTAGGACGAATCAGCAAGCACCACGCCAGCGCGCAACTCTATTGCGTTGGCTGGCGAAACGTGGCGCGAACCGGGCGCTCAGTGCAGGTGTTTCGCAACATTCACAACCAAAAACACGGCGCCGACCCGTACCCTTGAGTTCAGCAACCGCGACTGACGACGAAGGGAGAAAACCATGTCGGCGACACACGCACCTGTACAGGCACAGACCAACCAACCGATCATCGGCGAGCCCGAGGTCGTCGAAGACGCCACCAACGCCGCTGACACGGATGCGTGGAAGCGCCTCAAAGCCGCCGCCACCGAAATCCAGACGCTCCAGGCCCAAGACGGCTCCGTGCCGGATGCTGCAGACAAGCCCCGCGCGGGAGAACTCGTCACAGAGATCACCGCCAGCATCCGCGCCCTCACCCCCGCGTTCGGCCACGACCGCGACTACCTCGAAGCACTCATCGTCGACTTCGAGAACTGGGTTGCAGCCGGATTCGGGGTGCCCGACTTCCTCGACTCGCTCGTGAAGTTCGACCCCGCGAGCCACCGCGTCGACGGGCTCCGCCACCTCGTCGTGTTCCCCATGTACACGCAGAACGGCAGCACCGACCGCCACGTCGAAGCCCTCATCATCGAGGTCGTCTGGCCTGACTTCGTCGCCGAACTCGAAGCCGGAGACTACTCCAACAAGCTCTTCGTGCCGGTGCGATTCGTCGACTTCACCCCCGGCTACGACACCAACTCGGCCGTACTGTTCCCCGAGACCGTCGCCACCCGCGAAACCCCCACCTTCACCTGGGGCGCCATCTTCTGCGACCGGGAAGCCGCCCGCTACCGCCGAGTCGTGAAGGCCGCCTCCGGGATCACCGGGCTCGAGCTCCCCGACGACCTCGCCGAACTGCTCGACAACCAGGAGCTCGCCGAACGCACCTTCGTCATGTGGGACCTCATCCACGACCGCACCCACATGCGCGGTGACCTTCCGTTCGATCCGTTCATGATCAAACAGCGCATGCCATTCTTCCTCTACTCGCTCGAAGAGCTCCGCTGCGACCTCACCGCCTTCCGTGAGTCTGTATCGCTCGTCAGAAACCCTGACACGGACGACGTAACCCGCAAGCACGCCCAGCTCGCGCAGTACGCCGTCATCTTCGACCGCATCTTCCGCTTCGCCATCACCGGAAGCCGCGTGCGCAACTACGACGGCCTCGGCGGGCAGCTCCTCTTCGCCTGGATGC
>DAOMOV010000203.1:0-3884 GCA_035444505.1 Terrimesophilobacter sp. | reverse complement strand
GCGCAGCGACTCGTCCCCGCGACCTTCGACTCCGCCGCGATCGACACTCGACACACCGCGGTGCGCGAGCTCTCCTGGGGCAGCGAGGCTGAGAACCCCCGGTTCTTCGACCCCGCAACGGGCAAACTTCTCGCACCAAGCACGCGCGAACGCAACGAGCTGTACGCCGCCGAGGGTGGTGCCCTCTTCGTCTCTGCGGCGAGAGCGGTCTGTGACGGAATCGACGTCTCGCGCGTCACCCACGTCATCACCGTCTCCTGCACCGGATTCTTCGCCCCCGGCCCCGACTACCTCATCGCCCGCGAACTCGGTCTCCGCGCCGGGGTGCAGCGCTACCACCTGGGCTTCATGGGCTGCTACGCCTCCATGCCGGCGCTGCGGCTCGCCAAACAGCTGTGCGATGCCGACCCCTCAGCCCTCGTGCTCGTCGTCAGTGTCGAGCTCTGCACCCTGCACGTGCGCTCCTCGAGCGACCCCGACCAGATCATTGCAGCATCCATCTTCTCCGACGGGGCCGGCGCGGTCCTCGTGCAGTCCGAACCGGTCGCCGGTGTCGGATGCTCCCTCGACCTCTTCGACAGCGTCGTCACCCCCGTCGGCGAAAGCGACATGGCCTGGACGATCGGCAACGAGGGCTTCGAGATGGTGCTCAGCTCCTACGTGCCCAAGATCATCGGCGAGTACATCGAATCAGCGCTCGAGCCACTGCTCTCCCACGGAGCGGGGGTGCCGGATATCGAGCACTGGGCGATCCACCCGGGTGGGCGCAGCATCCTCGACCGAGTCGAGACCGCCCTCGGCCTGAGCGAATCGCAGCTCGTGCCGTCGCGTGATACGCTGCGCGACTTCGGAAACATGTCGAGTGCGACCGTGCTGTTCGTGCTGGGGCACATCCTCGGCACGGCGCAGCCGGGGGAGCGCATCTGCGCCATGGCGTTCGGACCCGGCCTCACCGTCGAGTCGGGCCTCATGACGGTGAACTGACGGATGGGAATCGCCCACGGTTTCCTCACCGAGCGTGATGCCACCCTGCACGAACTCATGGACGACCCCGGCGCCGACCCCCAGAGCCTGCGCCGCACCTACGACGGCTTCCGCGTGCTCAACCCCCTCGTCGCCGGGTGGCGCGGGGTGTACCGCAGGATCATCCGGCCTCTGCTCAGCCGTTACGAGGAGCGCACGCTGCTCGATGTCGGGAGTGGTGGCGGCGACGTGACCCGTTCGCTCGCCCGCTGGGCAGCGCGGGACGGGGTGCGGCTGCGGGTGCTCGGCATCGACCCGGACGAGCGTGCCCACGCCTATTCGCTCGCCAGACCCCGGGTCGACGGTGTCGAGTTTCGGCGTGCGTTCCTTCACGACATCGATGAGACCTTCGACTTCGTGGTCTCCAACCACGTGCTGCACCACCTCGACGACGCTGCCGCCTTCTTGCGGGAGGCGGCGGCGCGCACGCGCATCCTCACTGTCCACAGCGACCTCGTGCGCAGCCGGGTCGCCTACGCGGCGTTCTCGGTGCTCAGCGCGCCATTCTTTGCAGGATCGTTCATTCGCGCCGACGGGCTCACGTCGATTCGTCGCAGCTACACGGTCGACGAGCTGCGGGCCATTGTGCCCGAGGGCTGGCGGGTCGTGCCGACCGCGCCGAGCCGCCTGCTCGCCCTGTCCGTGCCTGCGGCCCCGGGACCCGACCGTGCATGACGTCGCCATCGTCGGCGGCGGGCCCGTTGGTGTGTTCGCGGCGGTGCTGCTCACCCAGCAGGGGCTCGACGTCGCCGTGTACGAGCAGCGAGACGACGTGTCGTCGCGGCCGCGCGCGATCGGCATCCACCCGCCCGCGGTCACCGCGCTCGCTCGCGCGGGCGTCGATGTCAAGCGCGACGGGGTGCGGATCACGCAGGGCGCGGCGCACGCCGACGGCCGCGAGCTGGGGCGCATGACATTCACCGACCCGGGCGTGTACTCGCTGCCCCAGCGCCACATCGAGCGGATGCTTCGCGCCCGCCTCACCGAACTGAACCCGGCAGCGCTGCGACTCGGCCGTCGCGTTGCGGCCGTGACCCGCACCCCGCACGGCTGGGAACTCGGGGGAGTCGACGACGGCGCTCACCTCCTCGTCGGAGCGGACGGGGTGACGAGCACGGTGCGCACCGCGCTCGGTGTTCCGTGGCGGTCGCGGCCCGGTCGCGGCCGGTACGCGATGGCCGACGTTCACGACCCGCGGCTGCCGCACCTCGCGCTGCTCCAGTTCGAGCGCGGTGGTGTGATCGAATCGTTCCCGATGCCGCAGGGGCGGCGCTGGGTGGCTCTGCTCCGTGACAACAGTGCTGACCTTGCCCGATCTGGCGCTGCCCGGCCTGAGCCTGCCCGGTCCGGCGCTGCCCGGTCTGACCCTGCCCGAGCTGGAGCCCCCGCCGACTCGCTGAGCTTCGAGTCGTTCGCGGCGATAGTCCACGACCGAACGGGCATCGAGCTGACTCCCCCCGTCGAGGTGAGTGTCTTCACGGCTCAGCAGCGTCTCGCCGGAACGTTCGCGCCCGACGGCGCGGTACTCATCGGTGACGCCGCGCACGAGGTCAGCCCCATCGGCGGGCAGGGCCTCAACCTCGGCTGGCTCGACGCCGTCGCGCTCGCCGAACTGCTGGTGCAGCATCTGCAACCGTCGGCCGCCCAGTGGAGCCGGTTCGACCGGGCGCGCCGCGCATCCGCTCGACGTGCGATGGCGCAGGCGGCGTTCAACATGCGCATCGGGCGTGCCGCACCGGCGCCCCTGCACCACGTGCGGTCGCTGGGCATCCGCCTGCTCGCAACGCCACCGGCACGCACTTTCCTTGCCGACGCGTTCACCATGCGGAGCCTCTGAGCCGACCCGGCCGATGCGCGGCCGCCGAACCCGCCTGATTTCGCGCCAGTTCGCTTCAAACGCGCCAGTCGCACATGGCGCGCTTGAAGCAAACTGGCGCATCGACGCTGCGGTCAGGCGAGGAGTTGGTGCTGCGCGAGCGACGCATACAGCGGCGTCGAGGCGACGAGCTCGGAGTGAGTGCCGACCCCGAGAACGCAACCGTGGTCGAGCACCACGATCTGGTCGGAGTCGACCACCGTCGACAGACGGTGCGCGATGACGAGCAGGGTGCGGTTCTCGGCGACCGCGTCGATCGCCTTGCGCAGCAGCTGCTCATTGAGCCCGTCGAGGCTCGAGGTCGACTCGTCGAGCAGCAGGATGGGCGGCGCCGCGAGCAGAGCCCTCGCGATGGCCAGCCGCTGGCGCTCACCGCCGGAGAGCATGACGCCGTCCTCCCCGACCGGTGCGTCGAGCCCGAGCGGACTGCGCTCGAGCACCTCGCGCAGGTTCACCGCGTGCAGCACCTCCACGCACTGCTCGTCGGTGGCGTCGGGGGATGCGAGGGTGAGGTTGTCGCGCAGGGTTCCCGCGAGCACGGGGGCGTCCTGTTCCACGTAGCCGAGCTGGGAGCGCAGCGCGGCACGGTCCAGCGAGCGGATGTCGGAGCCACCCACCCGCACGACGCCCGCGTCGGGGTCGTAGAACCGTTCGATGAGCGCGAAGACGGTGCTCTTGCCCGCGCCGGAGGGTCCGACGAGTGCCGTGCGCTTGCCGCGCGGCACCGAGAACGAGACCTCGTGCAGCACGCCCGCGGCATCCTCGGCGTAGCTGAACGACACCGACTCGAAGGCGATGGCGTCGTCCGACTCGACCGGGGCGACTGGGGTGACCGCGGCATCCGCTTCGCCCTCGCCGGGCTGGTCGATGATCTCCTGGATGCGCCCCAGCGCCCCCAGCGCCTGGCTCACCGAGGTGATCGCACCGAAGGCCTGACCGAGGGGGCCGACGATGAGGAACAGGAACAGGATGAACGAGACGAGCG
>DAOMOV010000202.1:0-3893 GCA_035444505.1 Terrimesophilobacter sp. | reverse complement strand
GGATTGGGCGTGCCGTTCCTGCTCGTCGCGCTCGGTCTCGGCTGGGCGGCGAGCACGGTCGACTGGGTGAAGCGAAACATCCGCGCCGTCAATATCGTGGGCGGCGCCATTCTCATTGCGCTCGGCCTGCTCATGGTCTCTGGGCTGTGGCGCGCCTGGATGTCAGCCCTCGGGGCGGTGATCGTCGGCTTTGTCACGCCCCTCTGACCACATCGACTCGGCACCTCCCGCGCCGATCAACCAGCCCGAACTCGGCTTGGTTGGGTACGCGCGGTTCTTCTGGCGGCAGCTCACGAGCATGCGCACCGCGCTGTTCCTGCTGCTGCTTCTGGCGCTCGCGGCGATCCCCGGGTCACTCGTGCCGCAGCGCAGCTCGGACCCGAACGGTGTCGTGCAGTACTTCGAGTCGAACCCGGGCCTCGCACCCGTGCTCGATGCTGTCCAGCTCTTCGACGTGTACGGGTCGGTGTGGTTCTCGGCGATCTACCTGCTGCTGTTCGTCTCACTCATCGGGTGCGTGATTCCGCGCACGGCGCACCACCTGAAGGCGCTGCGGTCGCGTCCGCCGCGCACCCCTGCCCGGCTGGAGCGCCTGGAGGCTTTCACGGTGCGCGAGATTCCGACCACCTCAGGGCTCAGCACTACGGACGCGCCCTCGCCTGCGGAGGCCATCGAGTCGGCGCGTGAGCTACTGGCGTCCAGACGCTACCGTGTCGAGGAGTACGAGGTTCGTGGAGCTCCGTCGGTGTCGGCGGAGCGCGGCTACCTGCGCGAGACGGGAAACCTGGTCTTCCACACGGCGCTGCTCGGCGTGCTCGTGTCGGTGGGCCTGGGCGGCAGCTTCGCCTACAACGGGCAGAAGGTCATCATCGAGGGCGCGCCGTTCGTGCACGTGCTGGGCTCCTACGACTCGTTCAACCCCGGACGATTCTTCGACGAGACCGACCTCGAACCGTTCGTGCTGACCCTTGACCGGTTCGACGTCGACTACGAGGAGTTCAACCTCAACGCGTATGGCAGGCCGGGCAACTTCAGGGCCAGCGTGACGGCACGCTACCCCTCCGGTGAGGAGTCGAGCGGCGTGGTTCAGGTGAACCACCCCTTCGAGGTCGGCGGCACGAAGGTGTATCTGCTCGGCAACGGTTACGCCCCCACGATCACGGTGCGTGACGGTGAGGGGAACATCGCGTTCAATCGGGCGGTGCCGTTTCTTCCCCAGGACGCCGAGCTCACCTCCCTGGGTGTCATCAAGGCGCCGGATGCCGTGCCCGAGCAGCTGGGGATGATCGGCTTCTTCTACCCCACCGCGGGTCTCCTCTCCACGGGCGCATACGCGTCGGCGCACGCCGACCTGCTCGACCCGCTGCTGACGCTGCGCGTCTACACGGGTGATCTGGGGCTCGACGACGGTATTCCGATCTCCGTGTTCACTCTCGACACGGATGACCTCACGGAGATTGTCGGAGGCGACAGCGGTGTGGAGTCGATCGAGCTGCGTCCCGGAGAGACCGCCGAGCTGCCCGATGGGCTCGGCTCGGTCACGTTCGAGTCGATGACGGCGGATCCGGGCCCGGGCAACTGGGCGGGTTCGGTCAAGCGCTTCGCCTCGTTCGACGTGCACTACAACCCAGCCGAGTGGGGGGCACTCACGTTCGCGATCCTCGCCCTGCTGGGCCTGCTGTGCTCCCTGTTCGTGCCGCGTCGCCGCGTGTGGGTGAAAGCAGCCGAGCTGGCCGGGGGAGGCATCCGCTTGGAATATGCGGGGCTCGCCCGCGGCGAAGATCCCGGTCTTGCTGACGCGGTCGCCGAGCTCGCCGACACCCACCGGGATATGGTTAAGCGGTGACCGAACAGTTGGCCTCTGCGGCGCTTGTCGCGATCTACTCCGCGATGGCCGTCTATGCGATCGCTTTCGTCTTCTTCGCGGTGGACCTGGCCAAGCGGTCATCGGCACGGGAGCCCGTGGCTGCCGCAGCGACCGGACAGCTTGGCGCTTTCGAGGGCTCGGTGGCGGTCGCCGAGCGGGTCGGCACGGCGACGGAGGCGCGAACGTCGAAGGTGAGCAGACTCGAGCGCGTCGGCTTCGCCCTCACCGTGCTCGCGTGGCTGCTGCACCTCGCCGGTGCCGTGCTGCGGGGGCTCGCGAACGGGCACGTGCCGTGGTCGAACATGTTCGAGTTCTCGCTCGTCATGTCGCTCGCTCTCACGACGGTGTTCCTGGTGGTGCAGTTCTGGCAGAAGCTCAGCTACCTGGGTACGTACGCTACGGGGGCATCCCTCATCGTGCTCGGCGTGGGCACCGTGAACTTCTACGTCGAGGTGACCCCGCTGCACGACTCGCTGCAGTCGGTGTGGATCATCATCCACGTGGGTGTCGCGATTTTGGCGACGTCGTTCTTCGCCCTCGGTGCGGGGCTGTCGCTGCTGCAGCTGCTCCAGGCGCGCCGTGAGGCGAACCCTGAGGGTTCGCGGCTCGGTTTTCTGCGCACGATTCCCGACTCGGTGGCGCTCGAGTCCCTCGCGTACCGCACCATTGTCGTCGGCTTCGTGCTGTGGACCTTCACCCTCATCGCGGGCGCCATCTGGGCCGAGCGCGCATGGGGTCGATTCTGGGGCTGGGACACCAAAGAGGTCTGGACCTTCATCATCTGGGTCATCTACGCCGGCTACATTCACGCGCGCGCCACTCGCGGCTGGCGGGGCGCTCCAAGTGCGTGGCTGTCGATCATCGGCATCGCTGCAGTCATCTTCAACTACACGATCGTGAACCTGTTCTTCAAGGGCCTCCACGCCTACTCGGGTCTCTGAAGAACTCAGGTGTCTCGCGTCACAATTGAGTCATGAGTGACGCGCCACTGACCGGTTTCAAACGGTCCAGCCGATGGCGCTGGGTACGTGGCTGGCGCGGGTGGGCACTGTTTCTCGTCGCATTCGCGGTGCTGTGTGTGCTGTTGGGAATCTGGCTGGCGAAAGCGTTCGAGCCGGCACCTGACCCGTGGAGTGAGTACCCCGGGGTTGGCGGCACCGCCATGGCTGACATCCTCGATGACGATTCGATCGAGCGTGTGCAGGAGCGGTTCGATGCGGTCTCGGCGGAGATTCGGGATGCCGTCACCGCCGAGTTCGGTTTCGACTGGGTGCTGCGTGGCGACGAGGAGTTCCGTGAGCGCACGAACCGCTACGGCGGCACCTCGATGCTCCTGCAGTATCGCGGGCCCGCGTGGCAGACCACGGGAACGCTGCGAGACCTCGACGACAAGCAGCGGCTGCTCGAGCTCGTCGCCCCGATCATGGCCGAGCACGGGTTCGGTGAGGCGAGACTGGCGAACACGATGGGGCCGGATGCCGTGCCCGAGTTCGGCGATTTCGTGCTTGAGGACCAGGGTCGCTGGGTTCTGGCCGCGAGCCCGCCTGAGTTGACGCGCGGCCAGTTGCTCGTGACGATTCTGGACCTGTCGCGCGACCGCACGGGTGCGCTCGCGGCGGCCTCGGCCGGGGACGTGGCCGAACGCGGCTACGAGCGTGAGTACGTGTCGGTGATGTTCGTCGGCGACCTCATGCTGCGCGAGGCGGACCGTGACGAGTTCGAGCGTCGCGCGATCCGCTACGAGGGACACATCGCGCCGCCTGCCGGGGGCTAATCGAGCAGCGCGTGGCAGCGCTTCAGCCGCTCCCGCCACCAGGCGTGACGGTCGGGTGGGGCGGCGAACTCGTCGAGCAGGGTGTCATCGACATCGACGCGTCGCACGAGGATCTCCCCGTCGACGGGGGTGAGTGGCTGGCGCGTGATGTCGGCAGCGAGGAGTGCGGCGGTGCCGAGGCCGCAGTCGAAGTCGAGCTCAGGGACGGCGGCGGCGAGGTGGGCTCCCATTGCGATTCCCACGCTGGAATCG
>DAOMOV010000201.1:2228-3903 GCA_035444505.1 Terrimesophilobacter sp. | reverse complement strand
GCTGATCTCGTTGCTTCGCGCCAGCACCTGCGCGAACGTGAGACTCGTGAAGCCGTCCAAGGCGACCGCCTTGCCGCCCTCCATCGTCGCGTTCGACACCTGCTGCAGCGGCGACTCGGCAGTGCCGACGCTCACCGACCCATCCGGGGCCGTCACCAGCAGCCCCAGCTGGCCGAACTGATCCACCACCGTGACTCGGTACGTCGGAGAGTCGGGCACGCGCTCCAGCGAGGAACTCAGAAGCGAGCCAACGGCCTGCTCCTTCGCCCCGATGTGCCCGGTGCCGTAGTTCGTGAATCCGATGTATGCCGTGTAGCCGAGCACGAAGAGCTGGAAGATCGACAGAAAGATGAGCCCCGGCAGGAGGTACTTCGCCGGGATGTTCCGCCTCGAGAAGTACACCCAGTTGATGAGTACCGCGACCACGACCACAGCACCCAGCACGAACCACTCGTCGTGCAGGAACAGCACCCATACGGCGTAGAGGGCGATCGCATCAACCAGCCCAAGCAGCACGATCTTCACCGTGAGCGCCCTCGCACCGATGCCCGCGTGTTCGGCGATGCGCTTCGCCTGCCTCGCCCGCTTCGAGGGTGGCGTCGACTCCTCGACCGTGACGCCGTTGTCGATCATGCTGCCCATTCTGACTTGTGAACCTGACCCGCGGTCAACCACGGGGTGACGGGTGTGGAAAAGCCCGATCCGACTGCCACGCGACTCCCGGACCGGGCAGGCCCACCATCAGCTACTGGATGGCGCCCTGGACGTCCTCGGCGAGCTTCTGCCAGGTCGCCACCGGGTCAGCACCGCGGATGATCTCTGCCTCCGCGATACCCCAGAACTGCCACACGGCACCCATAGCCGGGATCGCCGGCATTGGCACCGCCTCAGCACCCACGGCGGCAAACCCCTCAATGATGGGGTCGCTCGAAGCCGCCTCAGCAGCCGCCGACAGGGCCGGCAGGATGTTGCCGGTCTCGAAGAGCGCCAACTGAACATCGACCGTGCCCAGGTAGTTCACGAGGAAGTCGTTCGCCGCAACCTTGTTCTCGCTCTGCGCGCTGAGGAAGAAGCCCTTCACGCCGGCGAACGGAGACGCCGCGTCAGCAGTGGGACTCGGAACCGGATCGATCGCCACGTTGATACCGGCGTCAAGTGCCGTGCCCACGTTCCAGGGGCCGGTCAGCCAGAACGCCGCAGTGCCATCCAGGAAAGCGGTCTTCGCGACTTCGCCGTCGATGTCGGTGTTGAAGTCACCCGAACCGTTCGCACCCTTGCTGGAGAGCCAGTTCGCGAACTCGATGCCGCCCTCGTTGCCGAGCTGCAGGTCAGTCGGGTCGTAGCCGCCCGCATTCGTACCGAATACCGGAGCGCCGAAGGCCGTCTGGAACGGATACAGGTGGTACGGGTTGCCGTCGGCACCCTGCTCCACCACGAACGGGTGATCAAGGCCCGCGGCGTTGCCCTTCGCAATCATGTCGTCAAAGCTCGACGCCGCCTCAGGAACCAGATCCGCGTTGCGGAGCACCGCAATGTTCTCCACCGCGTAAGGAAGCATGTAGACGGTGCCCTCGTAGGTGGCCGCGTCGATCGCCACCGGCAGGTAGCCCGAGGCACTGTCGCCCAGCTCCAGCGGTGCCACAACACCGTTCGTCACCAGCTCACCCAGCCAGTC
>DAOMOV010000201.1:0-2187 GCA_035444505.1 Terrimesophilobacter sp. | reverse complement strand
GTCGGGACCACGGCCGGTCGGAACCTGCTGGATGAAGTCATCCTTGATCGTCGCCACGTCCTTCGACACGACGTCGACCTGCACGCCCGTCGCCTCCGAATACGCCTCGGCGGCACCCGTCAATGCGTCGACGCGCTCTGCGTCAACCCAGACGGTCAGGGTCGTCGTTTCTGCGGGAGGCTCTTCAGCGGCCGGGGTGCAACCGGCGAGCGTGAGAGCCGCGACGGCTGATACGGCAGCCGCCGAGACAAGATTGCGGGAAGTCACCTTCATTGGTGTCGCCTTTCACTGTGAGGAGGTGCTGCGAAACACTCGCAAAACTGCAAGCGCTTCCATTCATACCGTGTCACGGCCCAAAAGCCAATAGTGCAGTTGAATATTGTGATTTTCACGGGCGTTTGGGAGCAGAGCACCCGATGCCGCGCCGTACTTCATCCAATTACCTGCAAACGCTTGCACGTTGGCCGATTTCGCGTATCGTGTTGCCAATGACGAGCCTGCGCCCGATGCCAACGACGGCACCGCAATCTGCCGCAACAGCCGAAGAGTGGTGGCGCACCGCCGTGATCTACCAGATCTACCCCCGATCTTTCGCCGATTCGACCGGCGACGGCGTCGGCGACCTCGCGGGGATCACCGGGCGGCTGCCCGCACTCGTCGAACTCGGTGTCGACGCGATCTGGCTCTCCCCCTTCTTTCGCTCACCTCAGAAAGACGCCGGCTACGACGTCTCCGACTACCGTGCCGTCGACCCCCTCTTTGGCAGCCTTGACGACTTCGACGCGATGCTCGAATCCGCTCACGCGCTCGGCTTGCGGGTCATCATCGACATGGTGCCCAACCACACGTCTGATCAGCACGAGTGGTTTCAGCAGGCACTTGCCGCTCCCGAGGGTTCGGCCGAGCGTGATCGCTACCTGTTCCGTGACGGGCAGGGCGACGACGGTGACCTCCCGCCCAACAACTGGGAATCAGTGTTCGGTGGGCCGATGTGGACTCGCGTGACACGCCCCGACGGCTCGTCCGGTCAGTGGTATCTGCACATCTTCGACACCTCCCAGCCCGATCTGAACTGGCAGAACCAGTGGGTGCGCGAACAGTTCCTCGACATACTGCGCTTCTGGCTCGACCGCGGGGTCGACGGGTTCCGGGTGGATGTCGCCCACGGCATGATCAAGGCACCCGGGCTGCCCGACTACACACCCCGAGCGAACGTCGGCAGCATGGGAGGAGCCTCCGACCCCGGCGCGAGGACGCTCGACGACAGCGAGTTGCCGCCCTACTGGGGCCAAGACGGCGTGCACGAGATCTGGCGCCAGTGGCGCAGCATCGTCGACGAGTATGGCGGTGATCGTGTGCTCGCCGCAGAAGCGTGGGTGGATCCGCTGAGCCGCGTTGCGCTGTGGGTGCGCCCCGGCGAGATGCACCAGGCGTTCAACTTCGCCTACCTCGGCACCGAGTGGAATGCAGTGCAGCTGCGCTCCGTCATCGACGAGTCCATCGCGGCGTTCTCCGCCGTGGGGGCGCCGAGCACGTGGGTGCTGTCGAACCATGACGTGGTGCGCCACGCGAGCCGTCTCGCACTCACGGCCGACAGCCCCGATTCGCCCGGCAAGCCCGACCCCGCGCTGGGACTCGCGCGCGCTCGAGCTGCGACTGCAGTCATGCTCGCCCTGCCCGGCAGCGCCTATCTGTATCAGGGTGAGGAGCTCGGTCTGCCCGAGTTCATCGAGCTGCCGGATGAGGCTCGGCAGGATCCCACGTGGTTCCGCACGAGCGGTGAGAAGTACGGGCGCGACGGATGCCGGGTGCCCCTGCCCTGGGAGGCTCATGCCCCCGCCTTCGGCTTCAACGATTCGGGCCGATCGTGGCTGCCGCAGCCGGCAGAGTGGGCAGTGCTCGCTCGCGACGCTCAACGGGGTGTGGAGGGCAGCACCTTGGAGCTGTACAAGCACGCGTTGGCGCTGCGCCGTGATCACGGTCTCGGCTCAGCGACACTCGAGTGGGTCGACGACTTCGCCCCGGAGGTGCTCGTGTTCACGGTTGGTGACGTGATCGTCGTCGCCAACACGGGGCCCACGTCCGTTGACGTATCGGAGCGATTCGGCTCTCACGCAGTGCTGCTCGCGAGTGCGCCCGTCACGAGCGGCCGCCTCGAGCCCGACACGACGGTGTGGTTTCTCGCGT
>DAOMOV010000200.1:0-3930 GCA_035444505.1 Terrimesophilobacter sp. | reverse complement strand
GGCGCGGGGTGGGCATCGTGATCGCGGAGCTGTCGATCCGCAACCTGGGTGTGATCAGTGAGGCGACGCTGCCGTTCGGTGCGGGTTTCACGGTGCTGACGGGTGAGACAGGTGCGGGCAAGACGATGGTGGTGACAGCGCTGGGGCTGCTGCTGGGCGAGCGCTCCGACAGTGGTGCGCTGCGCCGGGGCGGTGATGCCGCGGTCGTCGAGGGGCACTGGGTTGTCGATTCGGATGGCCCGGTCGCCGAGAGGGTCACCGACGCGGGTGGCGAGCTCGACCCTGCCGGCGAAGGCAGGTCGGCTCTCGTTCTTGGTCGGTCGGTGTCGGCGGAGGGTCGCAGTCGCGCCACGGTCGGTGGCCGGTCGACTCCGGTGGGGGTGCTCAGTGAGCTGGGCGAGGAGCTCGTGGTGGTGCACGGCCAGTCGGATCAGGTGCGGTTGCGCTCGGCGACGGCGCAGCGTGATGCTCTGGACCGTTTCGCGGGGGCCGAGCTGGCGGGTGTGCTGGGGGAGTACCAGTCGGTGTTTCGCCGGTGGCAGGCTGCGCAGGGCGAGCTGGATGCACTTGTGGCGGAGAGCGACCGGCGCGAGCGTGAGGCCGAGGACTTGCGGGTCGCCATTGACGAGATCGAGCAGGTGGCGCCGCAGCGCGGTGAGGACGTGGAACTGGCTGAGCGGGCGCAGCGGCTCGGCAACCTTGAGGAGCTGCGGCTCGCGGCGGCGGGCGCGCTCGAGGCTGTTTCGGCGCAAGCCAGCGATGACGGCAGCGACGCCGTGGGTCTGCTGGAGAGCGCGAGGCGGCAGCTGGAGCGTGCGGCCGGCAACGATCCGGCGCTGCCGCCGATCGTGGAGTCTCTCGCGGAGGTGCTCTACGGTGCCACGGATGTTGCGTCGCAGCTCTCCAGCTATCTCGGTGGACTCGATGCCGACGGCGCGAACGAGTTGGAGTCGATCGAGGATCGTCGCGCGGTGCTCGGCGCTCTCGTGCGCAAGCACGGGTCGAGCCTCGATGACGTGATCGACCTACTCGACGTGGGCAGCGCACGCCTGCTGGAGCTCGACAATGATTCGACCCGCATCGATGAGCTGCGTGCCGAGGTTCTGGCATCTCGCGCGAAGGTGACCGAACTCGGCGACCAGCTCTCGCGCATCCGCTCGGCCGCCGCCGAGTCTCTCTCGCGTCGGGTGACGGCTGAGCTGGCGGCACTGGCGATGCCGGATGCGGTGGTCGCGGTGACGGTGGAGCCGTCGGCCGAGTACGGCCTGCACGGTCGCGATCAGGTCGCGTTCGGCCTGCGGCCGCACCCGGGGGCCGAGTTCCGGTCGCTGGGGCGGGGCGCGTCGGGCGGTGAGCTCTCGCGCATCATGCTCGCGATCGAGGTGGTCATTGCGGCGACGGACCCGGTGCCGACCTTCATCTTCGATGAGGTGGATGCCGGCGTGGGCGGCGCGTCGGCGATCGAGATCGGCAAGCGGCTTGCGCGACTGGCCGCCGCGGCGCAGGTGATCGTGGTGACGCACCTGCCCCAGGTGGCGGCGTTCGCGACGAACCACCTGCGGGTGACGAAGTCCCGCGACGGCGAGTTCACGGCCTCGAGCGTGCATCGCTTGAGCGAGGAGGAGCGCGCGGAGGAGCTCGCGCGCATGCTGTCGGGCCTGGCCGACTCGGAGAGCGGGCTCGCGCACGCTCGCGAACTCCTCGCCACGGCGCAGGAGATGTTCGTCGGCGGAGCATCAGGCTAGCGGATTTGCGGCGTGTTGACGTCGCTCACAGCATTACGGACTCGCCCTGCGATAGACTGCAAACCCGTGGTGGTCAAACATTTCGCGGAAACGACAAAGCACATTTTCGTGACCGGGGGTGTCGTCTCCAGCCTCGGCAAGGGGCTCACCGCCGCTAGCCTCGGCAACCTGCTCACCGCCCGTGGGCTGCGGGTCGTCATGCAGAAACTCGACCCGTATCTGAACGTCGATCCGGGAACGATGAACCCGTTCCAGCACGGCGAGGTGTTCGTCACCGATGACGGTGCCGAGACAGACCTCGACATCGGCCACTACGAGCGGTTCCTCGACATCAATCTCAGCCAGGCCGCCAACGTCACGACGGGTCAGATCTACAGCCACGTCATCGCCAAGGAGCGTCGCGGCGAGTACCTGGGCGACACGGTGCAGGTCATCCCGCACATCACCGACGAGATCAAGCGGCGGATGCGTCTGCAGGCGACAATGCCCATGACGACGGGTGATCCGCATCCGGATGTCATCATCACCGAGATCGGCGGCACGGTCGGCGACATCGAATCGCAGCCCTTCCTCGAGGCGGCGAGGCAGGTGCGCCACGAGCTGGGGCGTGCGAACTGCTTCTTCGTGCACGTCTCCCTCGTTCCGTACCTGAACGCGGCGGGGGAGCAGAAGACGAAGCCGACCCAGCACTCGGTTGCGGCGCTGCGGTCGATCGGTATTCAGCCGGATGCGATCGTGCTGCGCAGCGACCGTCCGGTGCCGGAGTCGATGAACCGCAAGATCGCGCTCATGTGCGACGTGGACCCTGAGGCGGTCGTGAACTGCCCCGACGCGGACAGCATCTACGAGATTCCGGGCATGCTGCACGAGCAGGGCCTTGACGCCTACATCATCGAGCACTTCGGCATCGGCGCGGAACCCGTCGACTGGTCGGGCTGGGAACCCCTCCTGCACGCCGTGCGTGAACCCAAAGACACCGTCACGATCGGCCTCGTGGGCAAATACATCGACCTGCCGGATGCCTACCTGTCGGTGACGGAGGCGCTGAGGGCGGGCGGGTTCGCGCAGCAGACGCGGGTGAACATCCGCTGGATCGCCTCCGACGACTGCGAGACTCCCGAGGGCGCTGCGGCCCAGCTCGCCGATGTGGACGCGATCTGTGTTCCCGGCGGTTTCGGGGTTCGCGGCATCGAGGGCAAGCTGGGTGCGCTGCGTTTCGCGCGCGAGAATGCGATCCCTGCGCTCGGCCTGTGCCTGGGGCTGCAGTGCATGGTCATCGAGTACGCCCGCACCATGGCCGGACTCGCGGGCGCATCGTCGACGGAGTTCGACCCCGACACGAAGTTTCCCGTCATTGCGACAATGGAGGAGCAGGTCGAGATCATCGCGGATGGCGACCTCGGCGGCACCATGCGGCTGGGCCTCTACGAGGCCGACCTCGCCGATGGCTCCCTCGTCAACGAGCTGTACGGCGCGGCACGGGTGAGCGAGCGCCACCGCCACCGCTACGAGGTCAACAACCAGTACCGGGAACAGATTGCGCAGGCCGGCCTCGTGTTCTCCGGCCTCTCACCCGATCGCAACCTCGTCGAGTACGTCGAGCTTCCGCGTGACGTGCACCCGTTCTATGTGGGAACCCAAGCGCACCCCGAGCTGCGGTCGCGCCCGAACCGTGCGCATCCGCTATTCAAGGGACTCGTGACCGCGGCACTGGAACGTCAGCGTGCGAGCCGCCTGTTCGAGGTCGCCGAGCCTGACGCAGACGTGGAGTCTCAGGTGCAGCCCGAAGCCGAGCCCATTGACGCCACAGTCTGACAAGACCCGCGTACCGCGCGACACTGGTTGGCGCGACGTCGAGTCGCGCGCTGACGTGATCGACAGCGAAACGGCCTTTGAGGGCGCGATCTGGGAGGTGCGCCGCGACCGCTTCAGATTCGGCGAAGGCGAGCTCGTGCGCGAGTATGTCGACCACGCGGGCTCGGTCGCGGTGCTCGCGCTCGACGAAGATGACCGCGTGGTGATGCTGCTGCAGTACCGTCATTCCACGGGCACCCGGTTCTGGGAACTGCCCGCGGGGCTGCGGGATGTCGACGGCGAAGACCCGCGGGCGACGGCCCAGCGCGAACTCGCCGAGGAGGTCGAACTGGCCGCCCGCGACTGGCGGGAGCTTGTCGACTACTTTCCG
>DAOMOV010000199.1:0-3934 GCA_035444505.1 Terrimesophilobacter sp. | reverse complement strand
AAAACCCCAAAAAAGCAGAAGAAACAAGTGATCGTCACTTGACTGCAAGCATCACGCGAATGACCGCATCAAGCACAATATCCACCTGAGCCTCCCGATAACCACCCTTGCGGGGTCGAAACGCGACCGTACGCACCTCATCCACAGGAAGCGGCTTGTTGTCGCGGAAGTACCCGAGAATGCGGTTCGTGAACGCATCCACCTGCTTGCGGTCGTAGCCATCGCTGAAGAAACTCTTTCGCTGAAACCTCTGGCCGTGCGGACGATCCAGTCGCGTCACAATCTCGCGGGCCAGCTCGCGCACCTGGGCATTGAACGCGGGAACGCCCATTTCGTTTCGCGCACGCTCCCGCTCACGAGCAGCGAAAGCGTCCTCCAATCGTTCTAGGGCGCGATCAACGTGATCGGTCGCATACCCGCCGCGGGAGAACCGGAACGCGGTACTGCGGATCGCATCCGAGTCGAGCGCGTGCGGCGACCCCGGCTCAGCCGAGTAGGCGACTCGAGCGCTCTCCAGGAACTCCTCAACCTCGTCAACGCGGTAGCCTCGTTGGGACCTCTTCGCGCGCGGAAACGTAGTAGACACCACACCATTCTGACGCATCAAAGCTGACGACAAGCTCACACGACGATGACAAACAGGATGTAAGCAGCGGCGCTGCTCGGCAGAATCGAATCGAGGCGGTCCAAGAACCCGCCGTGACCCGGCAGCCAGCTGCTCATATCCTTCACACCGAGATCGCGCTTGATGAGCGACTCCGTGAGGTCTCCGAGTGTCGCCGTGCTGCACAGTACGAGGCCGAAAACGACACCCACCCACCACGGCTGCCCCAACATGAGTATCGCCAGCAGCACGCCCGCGATCACCGCAGACAGCACGGAGCCGGCGAAGCCCTCCCACGTCTTCTTGGGGCTGATCTTGGGCGCCATCGGATGCTTGCCGAACATGAGGCCGCTCGCGTATGCCCCGGTGTCCGTTGCCACGACGGTGATGACGGCCGCAAGTGTCCACCACTCTCCGCCTGGCTTTGCTGCGAGCAGCACAGCGAAGCCCGCAAGGAATGGCACATAGACGAGCACGAACGAGCCTGCGGCGAGGTCTTCCCAGAGTCTGCGCCCTGTCGCACGCCAGCGAGGGATCGCAGACTCCACGAGCCGCCACACGGCAATGACGACAGCTCCGCCCAGAAGTACGAGCCATTTGCCTTCGTCGCTCAAATAGAACGCAGCAGGGATCGTGGCGATGGAGACAAGCACGATCGCGACGCGCGGAACGCGGTATCCGGCGATCCGCAGCGCCGTCGCCAGTTCAAAACTGCCGAACGCAACCACGATGGTCGTGAACACCATGAAGAGTTCCTTCATGAAGATCAGCGAGAACATCACCGTCAGCCCCAGGGCGAGCCCGATGACGATCGCCGCAATGAGGTTGCGCCCGGTGCGAGCCTCGATCACCTCGTTGGCGGCCTCGAACTGGTGCTTCGTGGCCTCAAACTGCGCCTGAATCTCCTTGACCGTCGCGTCGGCGCGAGCCTCCACCTCTGCCCGACGCAGCCTCCACCACCGTGTGGCTCGATCCGGTGACGGTGTCGCGGAATCGTCGGCCATCAGACCTCGAGAAGCTCGACTTCCTTCTTGCGCAGCGCCTCATCGATCGCATCCACGAACGACTTCGTCACCGACTCGAGCTCCTTCTCGCCGCGCACGACCTCATCCTCGCCGATCTCACTCTTGAGATCGTCCATGTCGTCCTTCGCCCTGCGACGGATGTTGCGGATCGCCACCTTCGCGTCCTCACCCTTCGCACGCACCAGCTTCACGTACTCCTTGCGGCGGTCCTCGGTGAGCTCAGGCAGAGTCGCACGGATCACCTCGCCATCATTGCCCACGTTGGCTCCCAGATTCGGGTTCGCCACGAGCGCTTTCTCGATGTCCTTCAGCGCGTTCTTGTCGTACGGGGTGATGAGCAGGGTGCGGGCATCCTGATTCTGCAGCCCTGCGAGCTGCTCCAGAGGCGTCGGAGTTCCGTAGTACTCGACGAGAATCTTCTGAAACAGCGCGGGATTCGCTCGGCCCGTGCGAACGCTCGCGAAGTCGTCTTTCGCGACCTCGACGGCCTTCGTCATCTTCTCCTTGGCGTCAGACAGCACGTCGCTGATCACGGGAACTCCCTACTGGTTAGTTGGATCGAGTTTAGTCAGTTGCTGACGCGGGTGCCGATGTGCTCGCCACGCAGAGCCTTGGTGATGTTGCCCGCTGGCTCCATACCGAAGACCACCATGGGCATCTCGTTATCCATGCACAGACTGAACGCGGTCGAATCAACGACCTTGAGGCCCTGCACGAGAGCCTCCTGATAGGTCACTCGGTCGAGCTTCGACGCGTCAGCGTTCTTGCGTGGGTCACCATCGTAGACACCGTCGACACCGTTCTTCGCCACGAGCACGACATCCGCCCGAATCTCGAGCGCGCGCTGCGCCGCCACGGTATCGGTCGAGAAGTACGGCAGGCCCACACCGGCGCCGAAAATGACCACGCGACCCTTCTCAAGGTGGCGCTCGGCACGCAGCGGGATGTACGGTTCAGCAACCTGCGTCATGCTGATCGCAGACTGTACGCGGGTCGCAGCACCCGCCTGCTCCAGAAAGTCCTGCAGGGCGAGCGCGTTCATCACCGTGCCGAGCATTCCCATGTAATCGGCGCGGCCACGGTCCATGCCGCGTTGGGACAGTTCCGCGCCGCGAAAGAAGTTGCCCCCGCCGACCACGATAGCGATCTCAACATCGGATGCCGCGGCCGCGATCTCCTTTGCGATACCCGACACGATGTCGGGGTTGACCCCGAGCTGACCGCCACCGAACGCCTCACCGGAAAGCTTGAGAAGTACACGTCGTTTCGTGTCAGTGGTCATCGGTACTCCTCTGGTGTCGGATTCGTATCAAGGGTAGTTCGTGAGTGCCGGTTCTCGAGACACAACAATGGGGCCCGAGAACGATCGTCTCGGGCCCCATCGCATCGAATCTAGGCTCCCACCTTGAAGCGGGCGAAGCCGGTCACGGTGATACCAGCGTCCTCGAGCACCTTCGCGATCGTCAGCTTGTTGTCTTTCGCGTACTCCTGCTCGAGCAGAGCGACCTGCTTGAAGAACGCGCCAAGGCGCCCCTCAACGATCTTCGGAAGAGCCGCCTCCGGCTTGCCCTCGTTGCGGGAGATCTCGGTGACGATCTCGCGCTCCTTCTCGACGTCCTCCGCTGGCACCTCGTCGCGCGTCAGGTACTGGGGGTCGGCAAACGCGATGTGCTGCGCGATGCTGCGCGCAGTCTCGGCGTCGGCACCTTCGTACGCGACAACGACACCGACCTGCGGGGGCAGGTCTTTGCTGGTGCGGTGCAGGTACACCTCGGACTGGGCGCCGGGCACACGAACCACACGACGGAGCTCGAGCTTCTCACCAATGATGGCCGCTTCGTCGTCGATGAGCCCGCCCACGGTCGTGCCGTCGACGGGTGCCGCGAGTGCGGACTCGACTGAGTCGGCGCCCGCCGCAGCAACGGCCGCGAGAACCTTGTCACCCAGTGCACCGAACTTCTCATTCTTCGCGACGAAGTCGGTCTCGCTCGCGAGCTCGATCATCGTGGTCGCATCGGTGCCCTGGTGGGCGGCGATGAGGCCCTCGCTCGTGGAGCGGTCGGCACGCTTCGCGTTGCCCTTCGCACCCTTGAGACGCAGGATCTCGGTCGCCTTCTCGATGTCGCCGCCCGCCTCGACGAGCGCGTTCTTCGTATCGACCATGCCCGTGCCCAGTTGCTCGCGCAGGGTCTTGATGTCAGCGAGGCTGATGTCTGCCATTGTTCTTGCTCCTTGAGCCGTAGTTGTTGATTCACAGCACACCCGTGGGTGGCGTGATCAGTCGTTGGTTTTCTCGTCGACCGAG
>DAOMOV010000198.1:1570-3945 GCA_035444505.1 Terrimesophilobacter sp. | reverse complement strand
AGTGAGACGCTCGACGCGGTGACGATTGCGCACCGCAACGGGTACACGGCGGTCATGTCGCACCGCTCGGGCGAGACCGAGGACACCACGATCGCCGACCTCGCGGTCGCCACCGACTGCGGTCAGATCAAGACGGGCGCCCCGGCTCGCAGCGAGCGGGTGGCGAAGTACAACCAGTTGCTGCGCATCGAGGAGGAGCTCGGTGAGGCCGCCGTCTACATCGGCGGCGACGCGTTCCCCAGGTTCACCGCCTGACCCGCTTAGGGTTGAGGCATGTCGAAGGGGGATCGCTCCACGAAGGTGCCGGTGCGCCTGCCCGAGGAGTCTGCGCGTGCTGGATGGCTGCGCAGCATCCGCCTCTCCGGTTTCACCATCGTGACCCTCGTCGTCTTGGTGCTCACCGTGGTGGTGCTGGCGCCATCGTTGCGCATCCTCGTGGAGCAGCGGCAGCAGCTCGCGGCGCTGGAGGCCGAGGTGCTCGCTCAGCAGGAGGGCGTCAAAGAGCTTGAGGCCGAGAAGGCCCGGTGGGATGACCCCAGCTACATCGAGGCACAGGCCCGCGAGCGGCTCAACTACGTGTACCCGGGCGAGATCAGCTACCTCGTCATCGACGACGGTGAGACGGTGACAACGGATGACGGTCAGCCCATCAGCGACCAGCTTCAGTCCACGAAAGTTGACTGGGTGAAGCTGCTGCTCACCTCGATCGTGACGGCGGGCGTGACGACGGCGACGCCCGAAGAGCTTGGACTGCCCCGGGTAGAGGACTCGCAGCAGTGACCCGCTTCGAACCCGCAACGGAGCGCGACGTGGCGATCGTGTCGGCACAGCTTGGTCGGCCCGCTCGCGGTGTTGTGGGTGTCGCGGCCCGGTGCGTGTGCGGCAACCCCACCGTGGTGGCGACAGCGCCAAGGCTCGATGACGGCACGCCGTTCCCGACCCTGTACTACCTCACCCACCCCGCGGCGACCGCAGCGATGTCGACCCTGGAGGCCGAAGGGGCGATGACCGAGTTCAACCAGCTGCTGAAGGTCGACGAAGATCTGCGCAGTGCCTACGCAGCCGCCCACGACGCCTACCTGGCCGACCGCGCCCGGCTCGGTGACGTGCCCGAGATCGACGGCATCTCCGCGGGCGGCATGCCGAGCCGCGTCAAGTGCCTTCACGCGCTCGCCGCCCACGCGCTCGCCGCGGGCCCCGGGGTGAATCCCATCGGCGACCTCACGCTCGAGCAATCCCGCTGGAAGCCCACCGTGTGCACCTGTGTCATCCACACTGACGCCGACCACAGCGAACAGCTCACCGCTCTGGCCAACGATCAAGGGGGTGCCCCGTGACGCGCGAGGTGCGCGGCCCGGCACGCAAGGCCGTGTCGATGGTCGCCGCGCTGGGGGTGGCGGCATCCGTGCTGTTCCTTGGTCCCGCTGCGCACGCGGACTACATCCGCGACCTCGAGTACTGGCTCGATGACTACGGCATTCGGGATGCGTGGGCCGTCACCGAGGGCGAGGGGATCACGATCGCCATCATCGACACCGGTGTAGACGGGTCGGTGGATGACCTCGCGAATGCCGTCATCGGGGGCAGAGACTTCTCGGGTGTCGGTTCCGCCGACGGTCAGACGGGCGTGGGTTCGAGCGGGGACCACGGCACGTGGGTCGCCTCGCTCGCGGCTGGCCACGGGTACGGGCCGAACAACGGGAACGGCATCAAGGGCTCGGCGCCGGCGAAAATTCTGACCGCGTCGATCGGCTTCGGGGTGGGCACGTCGAGTTCTGACGACCAGATCGCCGAGGCGGTGAAGTGGGCCGTCGATGCCGGGGCCGACGTCATCAACATGTCTCTCACCCGCAACACCCTCGAGTGGCCAACCTCGTGGGACGAGGCCTTTCTCTACGCGTTCGACAATGACGTCGTTGTCGTCGCTGCGGCCGGCAACCGGGGTTCCGGCACGAGCCAGGTCGGGGCGCCCGCCACGATGCCCGGGGTGCTCACCGTGGGTGGTCTCGATCGCAACGGGCAGGCCAGTTGGGACGCCTCCAGTCAGGGCATCACCATCGGCGTCTCCGCCCCCAGCGAAGAGCTCGTCGGTGTCAGCCAGGGCGGGTCCTACGTATCCTGGGAGGGAACGAGCGGCGCGACACCCATCGTCGCCGGTGTCGTCGCCCTTGTGCGCGCCGCCCACCCCGACCTCGACGCCGCGAACGTCATCCACCGCATCACCACCACCGCGATCCCCGTCGGCGGGCAAGAACTCAGCCCCATCTACGGTCACGGGCTGCTGGATGCATCCGCCGCCGTCAGCGCCGACGTGCCCCGCATCGACACAACCCCCGCGGGGGAGCTGCGCGAGTGGATCCGGGTGCACCGACGGG
>DAOMOV010000198.1:0-1560 GCA_035444505.1 Terrimesophilobacter sp. | reverse complement strand
CCATGGAGCCCACCCCGCCCGCCGATACCCCGAGTACACCGGTGCCGCAATCCGAGGCGGTGACCGAGAACCCCCTAGGAACCGTCCTGCCCGATGTCGCCAAGCTGCGTGACGTCGGCATCCCGCTGCTGCTCTACCTCGCACTTCTCACGGCCCTCACCACGTGGGGGGTGCTGTTCCGGCGGTCGGTGATGAAACGTAACCGCTAGGATTGATCAGTGCCTAAGAAGATCCTTATCGTCGGTGGTGGCTACGCCGGCTTCTACACGGCCCGCAAACTCCACAAGTGGTTGCGGCGTGGCGAGGCCGAAGTCACCGTAGTTGACCCCCTGCCCTACCTCACCTATCAGCCCTTTCTGCCCGAGGTCGCGGCCGGCTCCATCGAACCGCGACACGCGGTCGTGGGTCAGCGCAACCACCTGAAGAGCACCAGCGTCATCACGGCGAAAGTCACCGGCATCAACCACGCCGAGCGGTACGCGACCATCACCCCCGAGGTGGGCGAGCCCTGGGAGTTTCAGTACGACATCGTCGTCGTCACGGCGGGTTCGATCACCCGCACATTCCCCATTCCGGGTGTTGCTGACCAGGCCATCGGCATGAAAACCATCGAGGAGGCTATCGCCGTGCGCGACCGCCTCGTCGACAACTTCAACCGCGCGGCGAATCTCCCCGAGGGCCCCGAGCGCGACCGCCTGCTCACCTTCGTGCTCGTCGGTGGTGGCTTCGCCGGGATTGAGACGATCGCCGAGCTTCGTTCGCTTGCGAGCGCACTGCTGCGGTTCTATCCCACGATCAGCTTCGATGACGTGAAGTTCCACCTCGTCGAGGCCATGGATCGCATCATGCCCGAGGTGTCGCTCAAGACGAGTCAGTGGGTTCTGCGCAACCTCGCCGAGCGCGGTGTCGAACTGCACCTTGAGACCCAGTTGACGAGCGCCAAAGACGGCATCATGGAGCTTTCCACGGGCGAGAGGTTCGCCGCCGACACCCTCATCTGGACCGCGGGCGTCATGGCCAGTCCCATGCTGCGTGGAACCGACCTTCCCCTTGAAGAGCGCGGACGCCTGCGCGTGCAGGCTGACCTGCGCGTTGTGAACGACGATGGTGTGGTGGCGGATGCCTGGGGCGCCGGCGATGTCGCCGCGGTTCCCGATCTCACTGGGGCCGGTGTGGGCGGGTACTGTGTGCCCAATGCGCAGCACGCCGTGCGTCAGGCGAAGCGGCTGGCCCGCAACATCGTCGCGGAACTCCGAGGCGACGCACCCGTGGACTACATCCACAACAACCTCGGAGCGGTCGCCGGGCTCGGCATCGGCTACGGCGTGTACCAGTGGCGGGGCCTCGCATTCAAGGGCGTCATCGCCTGGATCATGCACCGCGGCTACCACGGCCTCGCGATCCCGATGTGGGAGCGCAAGATCCGGGTCTTCGGCAACTGGGCCATGAACTTCGTGCTGCGCCGCGATATCGTCTCCCTCAGCGCCGCCCGCGACCCGCGCGCAGCGTTCGTGGAGTTCGCGGCACGACCCAAGGGCTGATTAGGCTTACGGGGCGTAC
>DAOMOV010000197.1:0-3946 GCA_035444505.1 Terrimesophilobacter sp. | reverse complement strand
GCGACCGGCGACCTCGGTGAGAGTGGTGAGGCCGATGTCGGGCAGGCCGAGGTCGGCCGAGAGCACCGCGCCCGAGATGTAGACGCCCTCGAAGCCCTTGTTCTCGATGAGGCGCGCGCTGAGCGGGTTGAACGCCCCCGGGAATCGCAGCAGGCCCTCGCGGGCCAGCGCATCCCGAAGCCGCTGCCGCTTCTGCGCGGCGGTGATGGTCGTGTACAGCATCAGAAGAGTCCCTTCGGGCCGACCGGGAGGCTGCCGGCGGGTGCGGTGACGGTGAGCCCGGCCAGCTCGTCGGCGCTCAGCTCGGGCAGGCGCTGGGCGACGTTGAGGAACCGCTCGATCTCAGCCGACTCAAGCACTCCCTCGGCGAGAATGCGGAACTTGTTCACGTACTGCTCGCGCGCGAACGGTCGGGCACCGAGCGGGTGGGCGTCGGCGACCGCGATCTCGTCGACGACGCGGCTGCCGTCGGCCAGTTCGATCTCGACGCGACCGCCGAAGGCCTTCTCAGTGATGTCGGTGGAGTGGTAGCGGCGCGTCCACTCGGCATCCTCGAGGGTGCTGATCTTGTTCCACAGCTCGACGGTGTCGGGGCGTGCCGCGCGCTCGGGCGCGTAGGAATCGACGTGGTGCCACGCGCCGTCCTGCAGCGCGACCGCGAAGATGTAGGGGATCGAGTGGTCGAGGGTCTCCCTGCTCGCGGTGGGGTCGTACTTCTGCGGGTCGTTCGCGCCCGACCCGATCACGTAGTGGGTGTGGTGGCTGGTGTGCAGCACGATCGAGCGGATGTTCGCCGGGTCGCGCAGCTCGGGACGCTCGGTGCCGAGCTTGCGGGCGAGGTCGATCCAGGCCTGCGCCTGGTACTCCGCGGAGTGCTCCTTCGTGTAGCTGTCGAGGATCGCGCGACGGGTCTCGCCCGCTTCGGGCAGTGGCACTTCGTAGCGCGCATCCGGCCCGCCGAGCAGCCAGGCGATGACGCCGTCCTCACCCTCGTAGATGGGGGTGGGGCTGGTCTGGCCGCGAATAGCACGATCGACGGCTTCGACGGCCATCTTCGCGGCGAAGGCGGGGGCGTGGGCCTTCCAGGTCGAGATCTCGCCCTTGCGCGACTGGCGGGTCGCAGTGGTCGTGTGCAGGGCCTGGCCGATGGCCTGGTAGATGGTCTCGGTGTCAAGGCCCAGGAGGGTGCCGATGCCGGCCGCGGCCGAGGGGCCGAGGTGGGCGACGTGGTCGATCTTGTGCTCGTGCAGGCAGATGGCTTTGACGAGGTCGATCTGGATCTCGTAACCGGTGACGATGCCGCGCAGCAGGTCGCTGCCGGTGCGCCCGGTGTGCTGAGCGACGGCGAGAATGGCGGGGATGTTGTCGCCGGGGTGCGAGTAGTCGGCGGCGAGGAACGTGTCGTGGTAGTCGAGCTCGCGCACGGCGACGCCGTTGGCCCAGGCGGCCCACTCGGCGCTGACGCGGGTGTCGGGGGTGAGGCCGAAGACGTTGGCGCCGACTCCACCGGTGGAGGCGGGGTGCGACTCGGCCTGGGCACGGGCGGCGACGACGGGGTCACGGCTGAGGGATGCGGTGGCGACCGAGGCGTTGTCGATGACACGGTTGATGACCATGTCGGTGACCTCATCGCTGACGGGCACATTCTCGCTGGCGACGGCGGCGATCTTCCAGGCGAGCTGGTCTTCGCGGGCGAGGTTCTCGTCGCTGCGGTGGGTGCGTACGGGGTGAAGCTTCATGAGGCTGTCCTTTCGAGGGAGCTCGTGGTGGTGTGGGAGGCGGGGTGGTCGTGGGCAGCCAGTGCGTGCTGGAGGGCTCGGTGCAGGTGGAGGTGAGTGGCGTGCGCGGCGAGGTCGGCGTCGCCGTCGGCGATGGCGCGAGTGATGGTGAGGTGCTCGGCGGCGGATTCGAGCAGCCTGGTGGTGTTGTCTTTGGCGAGTCGGCGCACCCGCACAAGGTGGGTGCGCAGGTTTTCGAGTGCGCTCTTGAGGTACTCGTTGTTCAGGGCGTCGTCGATGGCGGTGTCGAGTCGGGCGACGAGGTCGTAGTAGTCGTGCCGGTCGTCGGCGCGGCTGATCAGGGTGCTGGCGCGGTCGAACTCTGCAGCGAGTTCGTCGAAGATGGCGCGGTCGCGACGGGCGGCGGCAAGGCGCACGGCCTGCTCTTCGAGGGCGCGGCGCAGTTCGAACAGCTGACGGATGCTGTCGGCTGAGACGTCGGTGACGACGAGCCCGCGACCGGTTTGGCTGGCGACCAGCCCGTCGGCGGTGAGTCTCGAGAGCGCCTCGCGCAGGGGCGTGCGGGACACCCCGAGACGCGTAGCCTGCTCGACCTCGGCAAGCACGGTGCCGGGGGTCAGCTGCCAGTTGATGATCTCGTCGCGGAGAGTGCGGTAGGCCTTGTCGCTGGCGCGCATCCTGCCCCTCCTCATGCTCTATGTATACATAACATACCGCAGGCGAGCAGATTGTGCATCCGCTCGCCTGCTTCACGCTGTTAATGTATACACATCAGCGGTAGCGGCGCCCCTCATCGCGACGGAACAGCCACAGGGCGACGACGGTCATGACGGCCGTCCAGACGAGCAGGCCGACCCACACCCACCACTCGAGTTCGCCGCCCTGCACCGCCCAGATCACCAACTCGCGCGCGTGGCGTGACGGAAAGAACTTCGAGATCGTATTGAGCCAGTCGGCGAACATCTGCGGTGGCAGGAACAGCCCACCGGCGAACGCGAACCCGAACATGACGATCTGCACGACAGCGATCGCCGCCTTCGACGGCATCGAGTAGCCGATGGCGATGCCGATGAGCATGAATGGCAGCGAGGACACGACAAGAGCCACAAGGCCGAACAGGATGCCGCCCAGGCTCGCCTCCGCCGCCGTCCACACGCCGCCGATGACGATGACCGGCAGGATCGCGGCGAATCCGATGAGTCCGATGGAGAAGATGTAGGCGAGCACCCGGGCCACACCCGGCACCGGAAGGGTGCGCAGGTACGGATCCCACGGCTTCTCACGATCCTCCGCGATCGAGAGGCCGAAGCTGAACAGTGAGTTCGACATGACGGCGAACACCGACAGCGAGATCACCGCCTGGGTTGCCCAGAGCGGGTTCGACGCGACCACCTGCTGCGGCACCACGAAGAACAGCAGCGCCAGTGCCGGGAACGCCAGCGCACTGATGATGGCGATGGGGGTGCGCGCCGTCTCGAGCAGTGAGTACCTGGCGTGGGTGACGGCGAGGGAGAGCGTGGTCATGAGAGCGACTCCGAATCTGAGGACGTGGTCGAGGTTGAGGTGGTGGATGCGGCGCCCACCGGCTGCGGCAGCATCCCGCCGTTGCCAGTGAGCGTGAGGAAAGCCTCCTCGAGCGTTGCACCGCGAACTCCGAGGGCGGTGAAGGGGATGCCGGAGCGCACCAGCTCGACGACCGCGGCGTCGGCGTCGCGCACGAAGAAGGTGTGACTGCCGTCGGCCTCGGCGCGCGTATCGACGACGCCGGGCAGCGCCGAGACGGCGTCGGGTCGGTCGGTGGTGAGTCGCAGCATCCGCAGGCCCACCTGACCGACCACCTCGGCGAGGTTGCCGTCGACGAGCACCCGGCCCTCGCCGATGACGACGACGCGCTCAGCGAGCGCCTCGATCTCCTCGAGGTAGTGGCTGGTGACGACGACGGTGGCGCCCGCGGCGTGCTGGCGGCGCACCGCCTCCCACAGGGTACGGCGGGCGTCCACGTCGAGACCGGTCGTGGGCTCATCGAGCAGCACGAGCCTGGGGCGCGATACGAAGGCGAGCGCCACGCTCACGCGACGCTTCTGGCCTCCCGACAGCGAGCCGGTCTGGCGGCGCAGCAGGTCGGCGAACCCGAACTCCTCGGCGATCTCCTGCTTCGTGAGCGGATTCTCGAAGTGCGCGCGCACCAGGTCGATCACCTCGCCGAC
>DAOMOV010000196.1:0-4079 GCA_035444505.1 Terrimesophilobacter sp. | reverse complement strand
TGACCGCCGTGTACCCGTTGCGGTGCGCAATCGTCACCGCGTCGAGCGTCTCACTAAGGGTGCCGATCTGGTTCACCTTCACGAGGATCGAGTTCGCGGCATCCTTCTCGATACCCTCCACCAGACGGTCGGGGTTCGTCACGAACAGGTCGTCGCCGACGAGCTGCACCTTGTGTCCCAGCTCCTGGGTGAGCGTGGCCCAGCCTGCCCAGTCGTCTTCCGCGAGGGGGTCTTCGATGGAGACGAGCGGGAAGTCGGCAACGAGCCTCGCGTAGTACTTCGTCAAGTCGGCGGCGCTGACCTTCTTGCCCTCAAAGGTGTACTTGCCCTTGTCGAAGAACTCGGTCGCCGCAACATCCAGGCCCAGGGCAATGTCCTTACCGGCTGTGAAGCCAGCTTTCTCGATGGCCTCGACGAGCAGGTCGAGTGCGGCGCGGTTGCTGTCGAGATTCGGGGCGAACCCGCCTTCATCCCCCACGCCCGTCGCAAGGCCCTTCTTTTTGAGCACGCTCTTCAGGGCGTGGTAGGCCTCCGCGCCCCAGCGCAACGCATCCGCAAAACTCTCCGCCCCGATCGGCAGGATCATGAACTCCTGAATGTCCACGTTCGTGTCGGCGTGCGCCCCACCATTGATGACGTTGAGCATCGGCACCGGCAGGGTGTGCGCGTTCGGGCCGCCCAGGTACCGGAACAGGGGCAGGTCGGCCGAATCCGCCGCCGCCTTGGCGACCGCCAACGACACACCCAGGATCGCGTTCGCCCCGAGCCGCGACTTGTTCTCCGTGCCATCCAGCTGGATCATCACGGCATCCACGAGCCGCTGATCCGTCGCCTCGAAACCCTCAAGCTCCGGCCCGAGCTCATCGATGACCGCGTCGACCGCTTTCAGCACGCCTTTGCCGCCGTACCGCTTCGGGTCGCCGTCACGCAGCTCGTATGCTTCGAACGCACCCGTCGACGCACCCGACGGCACCGCCGCACGCGACACCGTGTCATCGTCGAGCAGCACCTCCACCTCCACCGTCGGGTTGCCCCTCGAGTCGAGAATCTCGCGAGCGTTGATCGCCTCAATCAGTGCCATGGGGGTGCTCCTCGTACGTGTCGTCGGGTGGGGTTCGGATGCCTGAAACCAGACTACTGGGGGACGCGAGCACGCTCCCCGCAGATTCCCTCCTCAGCTCACACATCGAGGGGTTGCGAAGCGATCCTCTGGAAGCCAGCACGACGCTGCCCGGCCTGTGCGAGCTACTGTTGCACGCGCGCGCGAGCCTGTTCGATCTCTGCGAAAAGCTCGTCGCTCATCGTCCCTCCTCCTCAAGAAACGTATTTAAGTTTTGAAGGCTCAAAGAGATCTCCGGGGTGAGCGACTCGGCGACGCCCTCGGAGAAAAGCATGGACTCATGCCGCTCTGACCATCGAGCGTTAGGCCCGCTGATGGGTGGGGTAAGCGTCCCCTCCTCGTTGCGCACTCTGAGAGAAATGGCGCCGTGCGTCAATGCCGGAGTGTTGTCCGCAACGATCTCCAGCAGATCCAACATCAGCTCCTCCGCGTAGGTTGCCTCCGTGATCTCGACCCGTACGCTCATTTTTCTGTCGAAGCCGCTCACGGTGGAAGTGGCGCGCGCCGAGACAACACCCAACTCTGCGTCATACAGAGCGGTTTCAATTTTCGTGGCCGACTCTGTGTCGTCGGGGAGAAGGGCCCCTAATGTGCATGCCGACAGTGAGAGCGCCAAAACTCCGCTCAACACGATCGCCACCCCGGATCGTCCGAATCGTTTTCGGCGGTTAGCGTTCGATCGCGCCGAAGATCTGATAATCAATGACCTTGCCTCCATCCAAGAGTGCTTACCGAGCGGCTCTGCCGGCGAAACGATTGAGCTTCGGGGCCAGAAAAGTGTTCATGACACCGAGTGCGGTCGATGATGTTTTCGCCTGAGCCCGACTGGTCAGCGGGTCTCCTGCACTGACGATGGCCCACAGCACCCTCACTTGTGCCGCAAGGACCTCGCCGACTAAGGCGACGCGTTCCGCCGCGTTTTCCGCCATCACATTCCCCCGCCGACTCGCCAAATGTGGTCGCGCCCTCGCGCAAGCAAGATTGCCCTTTCACGCACAGCCTACGCACCGTATGCGGAGGAGACAGGATTCGAACCTGCGAGAGACTTGCGCCTCAACGGATTAGCAATCCGCCGCCCTCGGTCAATCGGCCACTCCTCCATGACGGCACCGCCCGAGTCTTGACGTGCGGTGCTTCGCCGTGGAGCTGCCGGGAATCGAACCCGGGTCCACAATGCCGAGCAGCTGTCGTTAGTGCAGGCCAAGGGCGTGTGCGGTCTGGGGATGGGCTGGCGAGGACTCGGGTAACGTGTTTGCCGCAGACCAGCCTTCGTCAGCGACAGGATGGATACCGCGTGCGCCTGCACCCGTGATCGACTCATCCACCGCGCGCATGACGAGGGTGTCGAGATCGAACCCACCGACGAGGGCGATCGTCACCCGGGCGGTGCCGGCACCGGTCGGCTCGGCGGCGACCACCACGACACCGCGGACCGAAAGCGGGCCCACACGCTTTGTGAACGTGTCCAGGCCGCTGCCCCCAATGAGCACGTCCCCGAGGCGAGAGCCGCGCTGGTAGACGCGTTGTACACCGGCGGGGAGAGTGCGTGCGGGGGCGAGGCGGAAGTGCTCTCGGGTGAAATGCTCATCCAGCACGGCGACGAAGTCGGCCAGCGCACCCGCTTCGATGCCCACGGTACGGGCGACTTTGCCGCGCGGGGGGCGGCCTGCAAGAGCGCAAACGCGCAAAATAACACCGTTACCTATCCATTAGGCAAACTTCTGGGTCTGCCGCACTCATGTGTGCATGAGCATACATGTCGACCCGGCAGGTAACGCGCGCCACAGCGCGGGAGCGTCAGGAGGGAGAGGCGGGCAGTTCGCCAAGAAGAGCAACAGCGCCCCCGAATCGTATCTCTCCGATGCCAGTGAAACCAACGAGCCCCCGCTCGGACCGTTCGAACGGGGCAATCGGCATCTGGGGTATCGGTCATGGGTCCCACCACAGGTGTGAAGTGCGCCGCCTGTCAGGGCACCGGGATTGTGATGGTAAGCCGCGACCCTGACTATGACGTGGACTGCCTTGTGTTCACGGGCGTCGTGACCTTGACCGAAAGGATCACCACGGTGCGCATGCGTTTGAAGCTTTCCCACGGCTGAAGCCGGGGATTACATGCTCAGGCTGCCGGGTTCAGCGGGGAGGCTGAAAGGCCGAATAGTCGGCTTCAAGGAATGGGAACTGCATCGCGTCGTTCCATCACTCACGTCGACGCTCTTGCGCTCGCTCACGCGTCGAGAGGTCGGAGTTCCAGCGAATCAGCGGTCGTGTCGTCATCGACGAAGGCGAAGTGGGTGAAGCCGTCGAGCGCCAGTCGCTCGAGCAGGGTCTTGGTGTTCTTGGTGCGCGCCTCGAGGCGCACGCGCGAACCCGACCCGACCAGGTGGGTCTTGAGGGCCAGCAGTGTCGGGTGCGGAACCTCTTTGTCGTAGACGAGCGCAATCGCCTCCGTCTGTACGTTGTCGGTGATGGTGACGAGGTCGACGAGGCGTTCGAAGCCGAGGGAGAAGCCGCACGCGGGCACGTCGGTGCCGAGGAAGCGTCCGATCATGCCGTCGTAGCGGCCCCCGCCGCCGAGTGAGCTGCTCGATGCGGGGTGGGCGACCTCGAAGATGGTGCCGGTGTAGTAACCCATGCCGCGCACGAGGGTGGGGTCAAAGACGAGGTCGACGTTCGGCACCGCGTCGCGGAGGGCGATCAGGTCGCGGTAGGCGTCGGCGTTGAGCCAGGCCGGGGCGTCGGTCTCGAGCAGGTTCCAGCCGGTGGTGGCGAGTGTGTCGGCGAGTCCGTCGGCGGTGATGCCGTGCTCCGCGAGTTCGGTGGCGACGCCATCCGCGCCGACCTTGTCGAGCTTGTCGATCGTGATGAGGGCGCGCTCGTGCTGGTCGGCGGGCACGCCCCAGTGGCTGAGCATGGTGGTGAGGATGCGGCGGTCGTTGATGCGCACACTCCACCCGGTGAG
>DAOMOV010000195.1:0-4103 GCA_035444505.1 Terrimesophilobacter sp. | reverse complement strand
CGACCGGGACGAGAACTCGGCGACCAGTTCCTCGGGCACCGTGGCGACCGCCCACACCGGGTTGCGATCCGCGCCCCGCTCACGCCGCTCCCACCCGAGGCCGAGCGCGCGGGCCAGGTGATCGGCGAAGACCGCGGTGTGCAGCTCGCTGACCGCCACGGTCGCAGCGTGCAGAGGCCGACTGTCCAGCGACCGCCACTTGCCGTCGAACAGGGTGCGCACCTTGTTGCTCACCACGACATGCGTGTGCAACTGCGGATCGCCCGCCCGCGAGTCGAAATGATCGAACGCGGTAGCGATGAGCCCGGTCACCTCGACCTGTGCAACAGCTCCCCCGCGGGACGTTGCGCCGGAGCGCGTCGCTGCAAGCTCGCGCTCCATGAACGCAACCACCTCCGCAACCGCGGCATGGTGGGCCTCCGCGATCCGCGCCTGCGTCGTTGCGTCCGCAACCGCCCACAGCACCGACGCGGACTTCGGCAGCGAGAAGGTGAAGTCGTACCCGGCGACCGCCCGCCGCGAGGTGCGCGCCGACTCCTCCGCCTCGATCACCACAACGGCCTCGGCTCGCTGATCCGCGCCCAGCGCCGGATCGAGCCGCGAGATGCGCGCCGCGATCCGATCCTCGACGCTCGGGAACACCGGATACGCCTTCCCCAGCGGATCGCCGGTCACCGGGTCGCGCCCCATTCCCAGCAGGAGCTGGAGCTGCGCCTCCGAGACCGGCGTACCCTCGTGAATCTCTCCCTGCCCAAGCGCCGCGAGTCCGCTGCCCATCCAACGGCCAGGCGGTGTGCCCTGTTCGGCGTAGTACCGGGTCAACGGCGTCGAAAGCGCCCGCTCGCCGTCTGCCGACGCCACGGAGCGCAGCAGGTACTTGTAGCCGTCCCCCGCGCCCATGACCCGCATCGAAACCGACACCCGGCACCGCCTCTCTCGTCAGAGAGGTGAGCCACCGAGCCCGCCGTCGGCGGGAGCGACCTCGATGTGCCAGACGTGTACTGGTCTCTGGAGGGCTTCGACGGTCAGACGAGGCGGGCGCGGACGACGGTGATGTCGCGCTCATGATCGCGCACGATCCTGTCGGCCCTCGTCGTGAACTCCGACTTGTGGATCACGACGACGCGGACGCCGTGGTGCGGCAGAATCTCGACCTTGCGCTGGTCGTACAGTCGGCGCTGCTCGCCACGGGGCACCCCGGAGACGGTCGCGCGGCTATCGAATAGTGGGACGGCCTGGGTGTGCTGCTTCTCTTGGAACTCGACTACGAGATTCAGGGGCGGCCAGTATCCATCGACGGGAAGCCTGCGAGCCCGTCCGGTCGTCGGCGACACGTCGCCAACCAGCCACGGAAACGTCGCCTGCCGCTGGCCGCGACTTCCGATCACCTCGTCGCAAAGGTCGAGGACGTAGTGCTCGTCGCTGTCCGTGCGCTTGCCCACGATGCCTACAGGTACTCGATGACGACAAGAGCGCGGTAGCTCGTAGCGAACTCGCTGTAGGAGGTGATCGACAGCGAGATGATCTTGTGCTCGGGCTTCTCCGACAGCTCTGCGAGGATCGCGTCACGAATCGAGGCTCGGAGGCTGTCGAAGATGTTGATCTCGACGATCTCCTGCGTGCTGGTAAGTCCCTCGGCCACGTTCGTCCTCTCGCTGCGCCCCGGTTGCGGCGTGCTCGCCACGATACGACGAACCGTCGACATCGGCGGCTGCCGATAACGTGAGTGTGCCCGAGAGGAACGACAGCACACATGCCACTGAGCCGCGATGAGGCGCAACAACTGCGCCTGGTGATCGAAGAGGTCACCGCGTGGTCGAAGCACGCCACGGCAATCGTCGCGCATCGCGCTCGCGTCGCTGCTGAGGCCGATGCCGCGTTCGGCGTGCTTCGCGCGCGCATGGTCGATGTGGCGATCCGAAATGGGAGTCGCTGGACGGTGTTGCCGCTACGGGATGCCGATGGTGGGCAGCTCGGCATCCTGGCCCGCTCCGTCTCGCTGCCGGAGATCCAGGCAGGCGAGGCGACCTGGCTCGGTCAGCTCACGAACGAGGTGCCGAAGGCGCTCAACGATGCGAGGTCGAACTTCGGACTCCGCAAGCTGTTCAGCGGTGGGGAGTCGCGCGACGCTGCCGAGCGGGCGGGCCGGTATCTGCTCGACTACCAGGGCTGGGGTGTTGCGGCGAGCGTGGCGACGGCGCTGACCCGCTTCGATGATCGCGCACGTCCGGCACTACCCGTCGATGTCGTTCACGCGCTGGTCCCGTCCGTGGGATTCGCTCCGCGGCTCTCGTCGCTGGGCGTCGGCCAGCTCGTCCCGGGCACAGCGATCGCTAGCCTCTCTGCGGCGGTCAAGACGATCCAGGAGGCGCTCGATAAGGAGTCGCGCTACCGACAGCAGGCTGTCGATGCTGGTGTCGCTCTGAGGAAGGCCGAGGCGCAGAAGGTCATCGCCGAGATGCCGGTGGAGCGGCTGAAGGATGCGACGCGTGAGCGCGTCCGTATCAGCCCGCTCACTGATGCGGGCATCGCCACGATTCAGGACGTGTTCACCTACGCGAACCGTCTCGCCTCAATCCAGGGAATCGGCGCGACATCCGCGCACCGGATTCGCGGAGCCGCCCAGACCCTCTGGCAAACGACCTACGAGGAGATGCCGGTACGGATCGACATCGCCGCACCCTCGCCGCAGACGATCGATCTCGTTCGGCACCTTGCCACCTGGGACGCGACCCGACGGACGAAGAACGCCACCCGCGACCTCGCACGCGCGGAGGCACTCACCCCGCTGGCGCAGGCGCTCGATCCGCGAGTGGCCCAGCTCGCCGTCTTCGGCGGCAGCACGGACGAGTTCATCGCTGCCATCGAGGCCGTCGTGCTGCGCGCACAGAGCATCTCAGGCACCGCGGCAGGCTCGGCTCCTGCCGACCCCTGGCAGGACTTCCTCGCCAGGCCGGCTGACTACTTCGCCATGCTGCAGGAGCTGGGTTTCCTAACCGAGAACGAGGACGCGGTGCTCGGCGGGCTGCCCGAGGAAGTCGTCGCCGCAGTCCGTGAGTTCGAGCTGGAGACGGAGCATCTTTCCGTCTCCTTGCGCGGGTATCAGGGCTTCGCGGCTCGGTTCGCACTCGTGCAGCGCAAGGTCATCATCGGCGACGAGATGGGGCTCGGGAAAACCATCGAGGCGCTCGCCGTCCTCGCTCACCTCCGCGCGAAGGGCTCGCACCATTCGCTGGTGATCTGCCCGGCGGCGGTCGTCACTAACTGGGTTCGAGAGGTGCATGCGAAATCCGCGCTGAACGCTCACCGACTGCACGGGCCGGGCCGAGACGCCGCACTTCGGGGCTGGCGTCGTCAGGGCGGTGTCGCCGTGACGACCTACGAGTCGCTGGGCTGGTTAGAGCCCCACCTCGGGAGCGTGGAGGAACTGGCCTGCGTTGTGCTCGACGAGGCGCACTACATCAAGAATCCCGGTGCGCTCCGTGCTCAGCGCAGCGCCCGCGTGATCGACCACGCTGACCGTGCGGTGCTGCTCAGCGGCACTCCGCTGGAGAACCGGGTCGAGGAGTTCCGCACGCTCGTCGACTACATCCGCCCGGATCTCGTGGTGGACGCCAGTGACCTACGGCCGCGACTGTTCCGACAGCAAGTCGCGCCCGTGTACCTGCGGCGAAACCAGGAGGACGTGCTGACTGAGCTTCCCGAGCTGGTCGAGGTCGCGGAATGGCTCCCGCTCTCACGCGCCGACGCAATCGCCTACCGGGATGCGGTGATGGCGGGCAACTTCCAGGCGATGCGCCAGGCCGCGTTGCTCCAGGGCAGCGACTCTGAGAAGCTCCAGCGTCTTATCGAGATCGTCGAGGAGGCGGAGGACAACGGACGTAAGGTCATCGTGTTCTCCAACTACCTGAGCGTCCTGGATGAAGTCACCGCGGCGCTACCCGGCGTGGTCTTCGGGCCGCTCACCGGGGCCGTCCCGGCTGCGAAGCGTCAGTCGATGGTGGACGACTTCACCTCGGCCGAGGCAGGGGCGGTGCCAGTGCGCGCGCAGCACCCCCTCCTGCCGGAAGCCGGCGCGGGCGTAGATGCGGATGGCGCGGGGG
>DAOMOV010000194.1:0-4168 GCA_035444505.1 Terrimesophilobacter sp. | reverse complement strand
CCGCAGTGGTCGGAGTGGGCCGAGTACGAGGGCGACCCAGTCGATTGGATCGTCGACGAGGGCCTCATCCCTCTCGCTCTCGCCGCGGTTGCTGTGCTGCTGCTCCTGTTCATCGGGGGGTTCTGGTTGTCGTGGCGCATGCACACGTTCCGGGTGACGGATGAGGTCGTGGAGGTGCGCAGCGGCATCCTGTTCCGCACTCACCGCAAGGCGCCGCTCGACCGCATCCAGGGCATCAACGTGCAGCGTCCTTTCATCGCGCGACTGTTCGGTGCGGCGAAGCTGCAGGTCAGTCAGGCGGGTTCCGACGCGAACGTGGAGCTGTCGTACCTGAGCGGGTCGAACGCGGATGCGCTGCGCCGCGACATCCTGCTTCTCGCCTCCGGCACGCGCCTGCAGGCACCGGATCAGGCGGATGCCGGCGGCGGGCTCATCGAGCGTCGCCTCAGCGAACTGCTCGCCCCCGAGCTCGACCCGACCCTCGCGCCGCCGGAGTCGGTCGTGAAGATCCCCACGGGTCGCCTCGCGGGGTCGATTGCCTTGAGCGAGATGGTCATCATCGCGTTCTTGGCGCTCATCGGCGGCTTCGTGGCGGCTCTCGTTTTCGGCGACATTCTCGTGATCTTCGGTGTGATCTTCCCCGTCGTCGGTATCGTCGGCTACCAGGTCAACCGGTTCCTGAAGTCGTTGCGCTACACGATCGCGTCGACCCCAGACGGGGTGCGCATCGGGCACGGCCTGCTGTCGACGGTGAATGACACGCTCCCGCCCGGGCGCATCCACTCTGTGCAGATCGACCAGTCGATTCTGTGGCGGCCCGCGGGCTGGTGGCAGATCAAGGTGAATCGGGCATCGAGGTCGAGTTCGGATGCGGCGTCGGGCCAGCAGAGCTCCACGGTGCTGCCGGTGGGCACGCTCGACGATGTGCGCAGGGTGCTGGGGCTGATCCTGCCCGATATCGGCGATCTCGAGCCGCTGCTTGCGGGGCTCGTGTCGAAGGGCGATGACGACGGCTGGACGAACTCGCCGCCGCGCGCCCGCATTGTGCGCTGGTTCAGCCGCCGCAGGAACGGGTTCCGGATGCACCCGGGCGGCATCGCCCTCAGGCACGGCCAGATCTGGCGCGACCTCGTCATTGTTCCGGAGCCGCGGGTTCAGTCGGTCGCCCTGCACCAGGGCCCCCTCGGCAAGCTGCTGAAGCTGTCACGCGTGTACGTGCACACCGTGCCGGGGCCGATCGTTCCCGCGCTCGGTGCGCTCGACCCCGACGATGCGCGGCGTTTCTTCGGTGAAGTTGCTGCGACGGCGGTGGAGGCGGGCAGGCGAGACCGATCGCACCGGTGGAGAGCTGAGCCCGCGTGATGGCGGAACGCGCCGCACGTCTGGGCGTCGGCATCATCGGTGCGGGACGGGTCGGCCCCGTGATTGGTGCGGCGCTTGCGGGCGCGGGCCACGCGATCGTGGGTATTTCGGCGGTGTCGCAGGAGAGCCGTGACAGGGCCGAGGTCATGCTGCCGGGCGTTCCGGTGCTGGCGGTGCCGGAGGTGATCGAGCGCAGCGAGCTCGTCGTGCTGGCCGTACCGGAGCCGGAACTCGCCCCTCTCGTTGCGGGTCTCGCCGCGACCGGTTCGTGGCGCGCGGGTCAACTCGTCGCCCACACGGCGCCGGGCCACGGCACCTCGGTGCTGCAACCCGCGGTGCTCGCCGGCGCGATTCCGCTGGCGCTGCATCCGGCGCTTGCGTTCACGGGCACGAGTGTCGATCTGACGCGATTGCGGGAGTCGTACTGTGCCGTCACCGCTCCGGGGCCGGTGCAGCCGATCGGGCAGGCACTCGCGGTGGAACTCGGATGCGAACCCATCCTCATCGATGAGAAGGATCGGGTCGCATACGGCGAGGCGGTTGCCACGGCCACCCAGTTCTCGGTCGCGATCGTCGGGCAGGCGGTGGAGTTGCTGCGCGGAATCGGAGTGGATGCTCCCGGTCTCGTGCTGTCGTCTCTCGTACGATCAAGTGTCGACGCCGCACTGGCCGGCGCCGACGCTGCACCCACTCTCGACGGGGATGACGCATGAGCGACACTGAGCTTTTCGACACCATCGACGGGGTGCGTGCGCGGCTGCGGGATGCTGGAACGGTCGCGCTCGTGCCCACGATGGGCGCGCTCCACGACGGCCACCTCGCCCTTGTGCACCGTGCGGTGGAGCTCGCTGACACTGTGGTGGTGTCGATCTTCGTCAACCCGCTGCAGTTCGGCGAGGAAGAGGATTTCGACCGGTACCCCCGCGACGTCGAAGCAGATCGTGCTCTGCTGCCAGACGGGGTGATCGTGTTCGCACCGGCCGCCGAGGAACTCTACCCTGATGGTGACGTGCAGGTGCGGCTGACCGCTGGCCCTATCGGCGATGTGTTTGAGGGGGCGAGCCGCCCGGGCCACTTCGACGGCATGCTCACGGTCGTGAACAAGCTGCTCAACATCGTCACCCCCGACACGGTCGTGTTCGGGCAGAAGGATGCGCAGCAGGTGCACCTCGTGACCCGCATGGTGCAGGACCTGAACCTGCCAGTCGCGGTCGACGTGGTGCCCACCGTGCGCGACCACGACGGTCTCGCGCTGTCGAGTCGCAACCGCTTTCTCTCCGCCGACGAGCGCAGTGTCGCCCTAGTGCTGTCGCGCTCCCTCGACGCGGTCGCGGATTCCGCGGACACCCGGGCGAACGCCCTGAAAGCGGCGCATGAAGTCTTCGCCGCCGAGCCCACGGTCGACCTCGACTATTTCGAACTCGTCGATCCGGCGACCTTCCTGCCCGTGCCCGAGGACTTCACTGGCACCACAACAGCAATCGTCGCGGCACGCATCGGCTCGACGCGCCTCATCGACAACGCCCCTATCGCTCTCGGATAGGGAGCGCGTAGCCGCGCGTTTGCGGGGTGTCGAGTTTTCAGGAGTTTGGACGGCCCCTGTGGCCGTCCAAACTCCTGAATGTCTGAGCTGAGGAGCAAACTCGCGGCGAAGTCGATCCCGGCCTGGCCCACCGAAGCAACCACTAAACTTGCGGAGACTTAAGGAGCCCCGCCCAGATGACCGAGCCAAAAGCATCCGCCCCTGAACCCGCCGAGTTGACTGACGCGGAAGTCAACGAGCAGATGGGTGTTCGCCTGGGCAAGCGTGAGCGGCTCATCGCCAGCGGCGCGGAGGCGTACCCGGTCGAGTTGCCGATCACGGACTCGATCACTGACGTGAGGGCCCGTTTCGGCGACCTTGAAGCGGATGCGACGACCGGCGCGACGGTCGGGCTCGCGGGCCGGGTGGTGCACTCGCGCAATACGGGCAAGCTGTGTTTTGCGGCGCTGCAGTCGGGGGATGGTTCGCGCATTCAGGCGATGGTGTCGCTTGCGGAGGTGGGCGAGGAGTCGTTGGAGGCGTGGAAGGACCTCGTCGACCTGGGTGATCACGTGTTCGTGTCGGGTGAGGTGGTGTCGTCCCGACGCGGTGAGTTATCGGTGATGGTGAAGGAATGGAGGATCGCGGCGAAGGCGATCCGTCCCCTTCCGAACCTGCACAGCGAGTTGAGTGAGGAGACGAGGGTGCGTCAGCGCTACCTCGACCTGATCTCTCGGGAGGCGGCCCGGTCGACGGTGCGGGCGCGGGCATCCGTCAATTCGTCGCTGCGTGACACGTTTGCGGGGCACGGCTACCTCGAGGTGGAGACGCCGATGCTGCAGACGATGCACGGTGGGGCATCCGCTCGTCCTTTTGTGACGCACAGCAACGCTTTCGACACGGAGCTGTACTTGCGCATCGCACCGGAGTTGTTCCTCAAGCGCGCGGTGGTGGGTGGCCTGGAACGGGTGTTCGAGATCAACCGCAATTTTCGCAATGAGGGCGCCGATTCGACGCACAGCCCCGAGTTCGCGATGTTGGAGGCGTACCAGGCCTACGGAAACTACAACCAGATGGCGACGCTCACGCAGGAGCTGGTGCAGAATGCGGCGCTCGCGGTGGCGGGGTCGCACGTGGTGACCTGGGCCGACGGCACCGAGTACGACCTGGGTGGTGAGTGGGAGTGGCTCCCCATGTACGAGTCGCTGAGTGAGGCGGCGGGTGTGGAGATCACCGCCCAGACGCCGCTGGCTGAGTTGCAGCGTATGGCGGATGCGCTCGAAC
>DAOMOV010000193.1:0-4182 GCA_035444505.1 Terrimesophilobacter sp. | reverse complement strand
ACCTGGGGCTCACCATCGGCGCGCTCAAACGCACCTCCACCCACCTCTCGAGCGCACAACTCGGCATCACCCTGACGACACTGCTCGCGGGCTACACCCTGGAACCGTCGATCAGCAGCTTCCTGCGCCCCTGGCTCACGACACTGGGGCTACCCGAAACAGCGGTGACGATCACGGGCTCCGTGCTCGCCGTCATCATCGCCACCCTGCTCTCCATGATCGTCGGCGAGCTCGTGCCCAAGAACTTTGCCCTCGCCCTGCCCCGGCAGACCGCGAAGGTGGTCATCCCGTTCCAGGTGGCGTTCACCTGGCTGTTCCGGCCCGCCGTCGTCGGCCTCAACGAGACGGCCAACGGCATCCTGCGGGCGATCGGCATCGAACCGAAAGAAGAGCTCTCCTCGGCCCGCACCGCCGAGGAGCTGCGTTCCCTTGTGCGTCGCTCAGCGCGCGCCGGCAGCCTCGACGAGGGCACCGCAACACTGCTCTCCCGCACTCTCGACTTCGCCAAGCTCACCGCCGATGAGGTCATGACCCCGCGCCCGCGAGTGGCGAGTATTGAACGCTCCGAGAATGCCACCGCAGCCATCGACCTTGCCCGCACCACCGGGTTCTCCCGGTTCCCCATCGTGGGTGACGGCATCGACGATGTCATCGGCCTCGTGCACGTCAAACACGCGATCGCCGTGCCCCGCGACCGGCGGGCCGAGGTGCCCGTGAGTGCACTGAAGTCCGACGCTCTGCGCGTACCCGAGACCATGAAGCTCGACGTGCTGCTCGGCGAACTGCGCGGTCGCGGACTCCAGATGGCGGTCGTCGTCGACGAGTACGGCGGCACGGCCGGCGTCGTCACCCTCGAAGACCTCGTCGAAGAGCTCGTCGGCGAAGTCTCCGACGAACACGACCGTGCCGCCGCCGGCATCGTGCGCACCCTCACCGGGCTCACCTTCCCCGGCATGCTGCGCCCCGACGAGCTGCTCGAGCGGGCGGGAGTCCACGTGCCCGAAGACGGCCCCTACGAAACCGTCGGCGGGTTCATGATGAGCGAACTCGGCACCGTGCCCGTCGTCGGCAATCAGGTCGCAACCCCGGACGGCACCTTCGAGGTGGTGCGGATGGACGGCCGTCGCATCGACCGCATCCGCTTCACCCCCGCTCCTGCTGAAGCCGAGGCGGGTGATGCCTTGTGACGGACTGGTGGGGCATCGCCTGGCTGTTCCTGCTGCTCGCTCTCAACGCGTTCTTCGTGGGCGCGGAGTTCGCGGTGATCTCCGCTCGCCGCTCCCAGATCGAGCCGCTCGCGGAGGCAGGCAATCGGCGCGCCAAGACGACCCTGTACGCGATGGAGCACGCGACCCTCATGCTCGCGACAAGCCAGCTCGGCATCACGGTCTGCTCGCTGCTCATCCTCAACGTGTCGGAGCCGGCGATCCACCACCTGCTGGAGATTCCGCTCGCCCTCACGGGCTGGCCGATCGAGGTGATCGGCACGATCGCGTTCATCATCGCGCTCATCCTCGTCAGCTACCTGCACGTCGTCTTCGGCGAGATGGTGCCGAAGAACATCGCCTTCTCCATTCCCGACCGTGCCGCGCTCGCGCTCGCCCCGCCGCTCGTCTGGGTGTCACGGGTGTTCGGTTTTCTCATCATCGCTCTCAACGCGACCGCCAACGGGGTGCTGCGTCTCTTCGGGGTGACTCCGAAGAATGAGGCGACGAGCGCCTACACGATCGACGAGGTGGCGAACATTGTGGCGCAGTCGCAGAAGGAAGGCGTGCTGCGGGACGACTCCGGCGCCCTGAGCGCCGCCTTCGAGTTCACCGAGAAGCAGGCGAAGGATGTCGCGATCCCGCTGGAGAAGATCGTGAGTCTCACCGAGGGGGCCACGCCCGGGCAGGTAGCGAAAGCGGTCGCGCAGCACGGGTTCTCCCGCTACGTGCTCGTGGACGGCGACGGACTGCCGTCGGGATACCTGCACCTCAAAGACGTCATCGACCTCGACTCAGAGGAGGAGGTGGACTCGCCCGTACCCTCGAGGCGGGTTCGCCGGCTCGTATCGATCTCTGAGACCACCGAACTCGAGGATGCGCTCGCCGCTATGCGCCGCTCCGGTGTGCACCTCGCCACCGTGTACGACGAGGTGGGGGAGCCGAGCGGGGTGCTGTTCCTCGAAGACATCATCGAAGAGCTCGTCGGCGAGGTGCAGGACGCCACCCGGCGGTTGCCGTAGGGATCAACTCGCGTGCCCCCAGCAGTGTGTGGTTTCTTGACATAGAGGACAGGTGTCTCCAGACATAGAGGACATTTCCGTTGTCTTCTGGAGGCCCCGTGTCCAAGGCCCGTGTCATCGTCATCGCCGTTGTCGTGGAGGGTCGATCTAAAGCGGAAGTCGCCCGCGAATACGGTGTCGCCCGATCCTGGGTCTACACCCTGGTCGAGCGCTATCTCTCCGGCGGGTGGGAGGCGATCGAGCCGAGATCCAAACGTCCTGCATCCAATCCGCGGCAGATCAGCTCTGAGTTGGAAGCCGAGATCGTGCACTTGCGCCGAGACCTTGTCGGTCTGGGTCACGATGCCGGGGCACACACGATCGCCTTTCACTTGCAACAACTCCACGGCACCACTCCGGCTATCTCCACAATCTGGAAAGCCCTCAAACGAAACGGACTGATCACCGCGCAACCGAAGAAGCGACCCAGATCCTCCTATCTGCGGTTCGAAGCCGACCTGCCCAACGAGACCTGGCAATCCGACTTCACCCACTGGACGCTGGCTTCCGGTGCCGGGGTCGAGATCCTCACCTTCCTTGACGAGCACTCCCGCCTGGCCCTGTCGATCACCTGTCATCCGGTCGTGACCGGACTGATCGTGGTCTCCGAGTTCCGCAGAAACGTCAACGAATACGGGCCACCGGCCTCTACCCTGACCGACAACGGCCTCGTATTCACCACCCGGGTCCGCGGCGGGAAGAACGCATTCGAGAACGAGCTGCGCCTGCTGAACATCACGCAGAAGAACGGCCGCCCGAACCACCCACAAACCCAGGGCAAGGTCGAACGGTTCCAGCAAACTTTGAAGAAATGGCTCCGCCACCAACCCCCGGCAGTCGCTCTCGCCGACCTCCAAACCCAGCTCGATACCTTCCAGGACTACTACAACCAGCAGCGCCCACACCGCTCCCTGGACCGCCGAACACCCGCCCAGGCCTATGCCGCACGCTCCAAGGTCGGACCCGCCGGCACAGTCGGCGGCCACTGGCGAATCCGCGAAGACCGCATCGACGACTCCGGAGTCGTCACTCTTCGCTACAACTCACGCCTGCATCACATCGGTATCGGTCGCGCCCACAAAGGCACTCGCGTGAAGATCCTGGTTCACGATCAGCACATCCGAATCATCAACGTTGCAACCGGCCGACTCCTATGCGCCCTCATCCTCGACCCCACACGCGACTACCAACCCCAAAAGAAAAACACCCCCACCGAATAGGTGAGGGTGTCCTCGATGTCTCGCGACATCTGTCCTCAATGACTGAAGACATCACATTGGTCGGGGTAGCGGGATTTGAACCCACGACCTCTTCGTCCCGAACGAAGCGCGCTACCAAACTGCGCCACACCCCGAAAAATCGCCCGCCGCATCCGACAACGCAGCGAACCTCATCAAGGATAGCCGAAATCGTCCCCCGTGAGTGTCAACAGCACAGCCTCCGGCGGGCACGCGAACCGCACCGGTGCGAAAATCGAGGTGCCCAGGCCCGCCGAAACGTTCAAGAACGACGAGCCGCGACCGTGCTGCCACACGCTCAACCCGCTCGCCTGATCCAGCGGAACGTCACAGTTCGCCACCAGCGCGCCCAGACCCGGCACCCGCACCTGCCCGCCGTGCGTGTGACCCGCAAGAATCAGGTCGGCGCTGTGGTTCACGAACGAGTTCAACACCCGCTGGTAGGGGGCGTGGGTGAGCGCAATGGTGACCGGCTCCACCCCGTCACGACCGTCACCCCAGTCGACATCCTCCCTAAGCTCATCGAGGATTCCCGGAAGCTCGTGCAGCTCATCGAAGTTGCGGTGGGGGTCGCCGACCCCGACGAATTCAAGTCGAGACCCTTCCACCGCGAGCGCCACCGCGCCGTTGTTGAGGTCGTGCCAGCCGAGCGAGCCATACATCGCCTCAAGGGCTTCC